>JAIXUR010000627.1 GCA_027483425.1 Cyanobacteriota bacterium
CTAGACAGGCCAGCAGTCCCTCCCGACCCACCAGGTTAGGCGGAATCTGAATGGCAACGTCGGCGGGAAGATGGGCCTGGGCCAACCCTACCGCCCGAACCAAGGCCGCCGGATCAAGGGCCTGACCCGGCTGGTGCTGGCGCTGCCCTGGGCTGTGGGGCTGCAAAATGACCTCTTGAATATGGCCGTAGCGGGCTTGGAGGGTGGCGATCGCCCGCAGCGAATCCACCCAGTCGGCCTCGGTCTCCCCCAGACCCAGCAGCAGCCCGGTGGTAAAGGGGATACCCAACTCCCCCGCCCAGGTCAACTGCTGGAGGCGGACCTCAGGCCGCTTGCTAGGGGCATGGCGGTGGAAAGTGTCCAGCAGCTTGGGGGTCACCTGCTCCACCATCAGCCCCATCGACACATTCACCTGTCGCAGCTGCGCCATTTCGTCTCGACTGAGGGGGCCTGCGTTGGTGTGGGGCAGCAGTCCAGCCCCCAGGGCCAGCTCACAAATTTGGTAGAGGTGACGAAACCAGGCTCCCCGCCGTGGGCTCTGGGGGGCCACCTCGCCGCTGAGAACCAGCACTTCGCACACCCCGCGCTGGCGTAGGGTGGGAAGTAGGCTTGCTACGGTGGACAGCTCGATCCAGGGCGATCGCCCTGGGTCGACCCGAAAGTTGCAGTAGGTGCAGCGGTTAAAGCATTCGTAGGTGGGCACCAGGGTGTGGGCACGGCTGTAGGTCACCACCCGCCGTCCGACATCCCGACTAAAAGAATGGCTGGCCCGATCCACGGCGCTGGTTGACTCCATACCCATAGTGTTGACCTTTCAATGATCCAACCCCGTAGGGGCAGACCCACGTGTCTGCCCTAACCTCGGCATCGAGCCTGCTGTCCAACGCAAATTTCCCCACGGCGGAGATTGGAGCGAACACCTCGGTTCGCCCCTAGGGATTGGCGATCGGCGTGGTCACCACGTCCACCGGAAAGCCTGCGGCCTTCCAGGCGGCCACACCGCCGCGCACCGTAGCCACCTGGGAAAACCCGGCCCCGCGCAGCTGCGCGGCGGCGACGGCGGATTCATCGTCGGTGTGGCTGTAGAGGTAGAGATCGCGATTCACTTCAAAGCACTTGGCCGCCGTAGACAGCAGCTCGTCCAGGGGAATGGAGATCGCACCGGTAATATGACTCTGGTTAAACTCGGTGCGATCGCGCACGTCAATAATGGTGAGCGCTGGTTCGCCCCAGTCTAAACGCTCTTTGAGGTCATAGACGCGAGAGTCGGGGCGCAGGGGGGAAGGCTTCGGAAACAGGCCAAACAAAAAGCTCATGGTGAGGAGGTTAAGAGAATAACGTGCTCCTGCAATGTAACAAACCTTAATTGGTCGTGCAAACTTTTGTTAAAGAAAGTGGACAATATGCTACGCATTTCAGTCTTTTTTAATTGAAAAAGATCAATTGATTGACTAGCGTAAATTTTGGCTGTGGCCCCGGACGATCGCACCCAGGTCAAGGGCCGATGTCACTCGCAGGCCTTCGCAGTACCATTGATCTAGTTTTAGAGGCTAGCCCCATTACACCCGCCCCTTCTTCTAGCCCCAGCGGTAGCCCTATCCAGGCCTTGCCGGGGGACGTGGTTCACAGCATTGCCGCTGGGGAGGTGATCGACTCCCTGGCGGCGGTGGTGCGCGAGCTGATCGAAAACGCCCTAGATGCCCAGGCCACCCACATTACCGTGGCCCTTTGGCCCGAGCAGGGACAGGTGCAGGTGGCCGATAACGGCCTAGCCATGGCCCTTGAGGATCTGCATCGGGCCGCTGTACCCCACAGCACTAGCAAAATCCGTACCCAGGCGGATCTATGGCGGGTCACCAGTTTGGGGTTTCGCGGCGAGGCCCTGCACAGCCTGGCCCAGGTGGCTCAGTTGGAGATTTGCAGCCGCCCCCCCGGCGATACATCGGGCTGGCGGGTCACCTACTCCCACCAGGGGGAGCCCAGGGAAACCACCCCGGTGGCGGTGGCCCCAGGCACGGTGGCGACGGTGTCCGACCTGTTTGGCGATTGGCCGGCCCGGCGGCAGCGCCTGCCTGCGATCGCCCGCCAGTTGCACCAGGTACAGTGGGTGATCTATCACTGTGCCCTCGCCCATCCCACCGTGACCTGGACCGCGCAGCTCAGCGATCGCCCCTGGCTGGCCCTCACCCCCAGCCCCACCGCGCGGGGGCTGGTACCCCAGATGGTGCGGGCCATTCCCGCCGCCGACCTCCAGGAGGGCTGGCAGCCTGCCCTCTGGGCCGAGGGGGATGATAGCGCCGGTCTCTACGGCCTAGTGGGCCTGCCCGATCGCTGCCATCGCCCCCGCGCTGACTGGGTCAAGGTGCTGGTCAACGGTCGGCTGGTGCTGGTGCCCGAGCTAGAGCAGAGCCTGCTCCAGGCCTTTCGCCATACCCTCCCCCGCCACCGCTACCCCCTGGCTGTGGTGCATTTGACGGTGCCCCCGCACCACATTGACTGGAATCGTCGCCCCGACAAAAGCACACTGTACCTGCATCAGCTCGACCAGTGGGCCGCCCTGGGCCAGAGCCACCTGGAGGCATTGCTGGGCCAGGCCGTCGCTCGGCCTGAGGCTAACCAACAGCAGCGGGTCACCCAATTGCTGAAGACGGCGGAACCCGCCAGTGGGTCATACCCAGGGTATGGCCCTGACTTGTCCGACCGGCTGCCCTACCGCGATCGCCCCGGCCGCCTGCGGGCGATCGCCCAGGTTCACGACCGCTATATCTTGGCCGAGCAACCCGACGGGCTGTGCTTAATCGAGCAGCACATCGCCCACGAGCGGGTGCTCTACGAGCGCCTGCAAGACCGGTGGCACCTGGTGCCCCTGACAACGCCAGTGGTGCTCGAGGGGCTGAGCGACTCCCAACTAGAGCAATGTCAGCGTCTGGGACTGCAGCCAGAGGAGTTTGGCCCCCACCGGTGGGCGATCCGCCAGGTGCCAGAACCGCTGGGCGATCGCGATGACCTGCCCGACGCGCTGCTAGAACTCAGCCTGGGGGGCAACCTCGACACCGCCCAGGTGGCCATTGCCTGCCGCACCGCGATCCGCAACGGCACCCGGCTAGACTTGGCCACCCTGCAAACCCTGCTCGATGATTGGCAGCAAACCCGCCATCCGCGCACCTGCCCCCACGGTCGACCGATCTGCCTCACCCTGAGCGAAACGAGCCTAGCCCGCTTCTTTCGGCGCAGTTGGGTGGTCGGCAAAAGCCACGGCATTTAGGACGATCCCCTAGAGCACCGGTACAGTATGGCTAAAAACCCGGTTTCTTCGTCGCTGCGCTAAGGATATGCCTTGCATTCTGGCCAAGAAACCGGGTTTCTGTACCAACATTCTAGGCCCGCACAAAATTGGCCGGGTCTCGGTCCCGGCGGTGGCGGGTGGGCAGCGGCTCAGGCTGGGCCTCGCCCACCAGGGCGGCGGTCGCTTCCAGGGCGGTGCGCAGGCGCTTGGCGGCGTAGATCGACATGTCGCGGGGCACACTGATGCGATCGCGCAGGTACCGCAACCCCAGGTCAGACCCCGCTGGCGGTACGCAGGCCTCTCCGGTGATCAGGTAGGTCAGCGCACAGCGCAGGGCCGGGTCCATGATCGCCTGGGCCGCCGGGTTGACCCGCAAAATATTCTCGCGGTGCTTCAGCATGCGGGCTAAGGCCTCAGCCCGGGAGGTTTCGGGCTCTGGGTAGGCCACGTCGGGTAGACCAAACCAGGGACCGAGGTCCACCTGGGCCTGGTGGCGACGGGTTTGGGGCAGATCATTTTCGTAGCAGCCCCCCATCTGGGGGGGCAGGTCATGGACGTGGGTGTGAAAGTCGCTCTGGGTGCCGCGATAGGTGGGGCGGCTTTCCAGGCCGTCGAACCAGGCCCCCAAGCCAGGATTGTCCGCCCGCAGGGAGTAGCCCTTGTAATAGTAAAGGCTGGCGTGCATGCGTTCAACGTAGGGGACAAACACCACGTCGGCAGTGCTGAACTCCGACAAAAAGAACGGGCCGGGGGTACTGGCCAAGGCCTGCTCTACCCGTTGAACCACCCCAATAAATTGCTCCCCCGCCCGCTGATCGGCGGCCTGGGACCGCACCGGCTGGCAGAGCCACAGACACCAGGCGCGAAACAGCAGGCGCTCGAGCTGGCGCAGGGGCACCACGGCGGGGTCTTGCATGCCCCAAACCAGAGGGCCAAAGGCCCGCTCCAGGGCCAGCAGAATGTCATCACTCTCGGTGATCATCTTCCCGTCGAGGGCCAAGGCGGGAAGCATGCCCGAGGGCACCCGCTGGCGATACCACGCCTCTTTCTCGCCGTAGCAAAACATGGTGACCTTTTCGATCCGGTAGGGCACCTGCTTTTCTTCGAGCCACAGCCACACCTTTTGGCAGTAGGGGCACCAGGCGTGGTGGTCGCGGTAAAGGGTCACCCGCACCGCCGACTCGGGCTGGCCAAACAAACGCAGCCGGGATTGAGCATTGGTAGGGCCATTAATCGGCTCAACCGAAAAATCGGCCAAGGCTTCTAGGGCCGACCAGCTCAGGGGAAGGGTAGTCATAGGGGCAAATCAGCGCGGCGAAGAAAGGAGCACAGAGAACCGGATCACCGCCCAGGCCTGCCGCTCAGGCTTTGTTGTTTTCGATCGCCCAGCGAGCCAGCTCGGTGCGGTTGTTCAGACCCGTCTTACCCAGCATATTACTGACGTGGCTCTCGATGGTGCGCTGGCTCACCTGAAGCTCGTTGGCAATCTCGCGGTTGGCCATACCCCGAGCCACAAACAGCACCACCCGCAGCTCCGTGGGGGTGAGTTCGACATCAAAGGGCACCTGAATCGCCGGGCTACCGCTGCCCTTGATCTGCTGCTTAATCAGCCGCGACGCCTGCTTCAGAGACGACTCCACCTGAGCCACCAGTTCCTCCGGCTCAAAGGGTTTCACCATGTACACATCGGCCCCGGTGTTTAACCCCTTGACCCGATCCTGGCTCTGACCCTTGGCGGAGAGAAACAAAATCGGAATCCACTCCGTAGAGGGATTTTCCCGCACCTGACGGACAAAGGCGTGCCCGTCCATCTCAGGCATCATCACGTCGCAGATGATCATGTCTGGAATAATGGTATCCAAGGCTTCAAGGGCTTCTCGGCCATTCCCCGCCGTCTTGACCTCGTAGCCCCGAAACTCAAGATAATCTTTGACCAGCAAGATTAAGTTGGGGTCGTCGTCAATCAGCAGCAGCTGCTTTTGGTTACCTGGGGTTGAATCCTTCATGCTTTGACAATCACTGCAATTGGCTTATCGTCTGACTGAATGTCTGGCCTAATATCTCAAGTATGCCCTCTGGAGCTCAGTTCACTCCCATGGGGCACATCGGTAAGCATAACCTCGAATCTGCGCCAGCTTCTGGGTCAGACCGCTCTACTGCTGATGATACTGCAACATATCGATTTCAGGGCGTGAACTAGTTTCTGTGCCCCAATGCTGTGGGGCAACCGCTGCCCACAGCACAACCGCCCCAAGGTTTGGGGCGGTTGCATGGGCCAGATGGCGGCGGCAGCTCTAGATGCGGTTATATAGATACCGTTACAGAAGGTCGGCTGCCACGGCATCCACTAACGGTAGCGGACCTACATGGGCAACAGCACAGCATCAATCACGTGAATAACGCCGTTGCTGGCCTCGATATCGGCACCCACCACGTTGGCCTGGTTAATGGTGATGGTTTTGTCACCCACCACCACCGTGATGGGTTCCCCCTCCACGGTTTCCACTTCCCCAGACACGAGGTCGGCAGAGCGCACTTCTCCGTCTACGACGTGGTAGGTCAAAAGCTGGGTGAGTTGGTCACGGTTTTCGGGCAGGAGTAGGGCCTCTACGGTACCTTCGGGCAGGGCCGCGAAGGCGTCATCGGTGGGGGCAAACACGGTAATCGATAGGTCGTCGTTGCTGAGGGTTTCGGTCAGTCCAGCGGCCTCAATGGCGGCGGTTAGGGTTTCAAAGTCTTCACCGCTGGCGGCAATATCAGCGATGGACATGTCAGCCTGGGCCTGGGCCGGTGCGGCTGGTTCAGCCTGAGCTGCGGCAGGTGCGGCTGGCTCAGTTTGGGCTTGGGCCGGTTCGAGTTGCTCAGCCTGGGCCGGTTGGGTCTCAGAGATGGCCTGCTGAGGAAATGAGGCGATCGCGGCGGGGGCCGCACCTAGCAGCAGTACACCCAGGGCGATGCGAAGAGTATTCGGAGTCATTCCAGTTACGTCCTAACAAATGTTTCAGTTTGCCTAGGGAAGTCAGGTTACATAACTTCACTAGACTTGATGAGTTGTAGCATTCCAACCTAGGCGGGCTATCTACCCAGGGGTAGAGTTTGGTTGTTCCCCAAAAGGGCGCTAAATCGCCGATCGCACCCCAATTAGCCCCCCTAAAATCAGGGTGAGTGAGGGCTGGAAACACCTGAGGGGGTGGCCTTTCCAGCGATCGCCCCTGAGATCAGGAAAAGCTGAGAGAATTATGTCTGGAGGAGCCCATTGTGACAACGCACTGTGCCGCCCGATGTC
>JAIXUR010000516.1 GCA_027483425.1 Cyanobacteriota bacterium
CTTCACCAGTACCACCTAGAAGAGCACTACGAAGCCTACGAAATTCTCCACGAGGCCTACCTGCGGGGCAAGAAAAAGCTCCAGGCTGGAGAGATCATTCGCAGCCCCTACGCCTGGCTCAGGGCCACAGCCTTTAACGTCATCTATGAGCGCCAGCGCAAACACCGCGCCAGCGCCACCGATCCCCAGGTAATGGAGGCGGTTCTGCCCGACCCCCGCCTTCATCCCATGCAGAAGCAGCTGCTGACCGAGGAGCTGGATCAGCTCTACCGGGCGCTGCATCGGCTGTACCAAGAAGATCCCGAGGGCACCTGTCTGCTCTATCTACGCAATGTGCGCAGCCTGTCCTGGAGTCAGATTAGCCATTGGTTGGCGGCCCAGGGGCAGCCAGTTCCCACCGAAGTCACCCTGCGCCAGCGGGCTTCGCGGGCGAAGCGCCGTCTGCGAGCGATCGCGATCGCCCCGCCCAGGTCGACATCCCTGGGTCCCCCAGGTCGAGCCATGGCCAGCCCAACCGCAAAAACTAGCTAGACGGCCCCCAGAGCGGCATGATAGGGGGTAGTGCTAGCTCAGGAACCTAGGGATGAACAAACTTTGGGAACGGCTACAAAGCTCTAAGCCTATGCTGTGGGGTGTGATTGCGGCCCTGAGCCTAGGGATGCTGGTGCCACTGCTGATTTTGCTGCCCCGCCGCAACCAGGCGAGCCCGCCCGATAGCCCTGAGGCCCACCAGGCCGTGGTGACCGAGGTGATTGGATCGATGGATCGGGCCAGCCTGATTGGCTCGTCGCCCACCAAGGGCAACCCCAATGCGGCCATCGTGCTGTTTAAGTTCTCCGACTTTCAGTGCCCTTACTGCACCGTAGCCGCAGGCTACATGAAGGACTTTGTGGGTGCCCACGAAGCCGATATTCTCTATGTCTATAAGAATTTTCCGCTGACCCGTATTCACCCCGAGGCGATGCCAGCGGCCAAGGCCGCCTGGGCCGCCGGGCAGCAAGATCAGTTTTGGCTATACCACGACGGGCTATTTGTAAACCAAAACCGCCTGGGAGAAGACCTCTATATTGAGCTGGCCGAGGCCATGCAGCTGGATATGGAGCAGTTCAACCGCGATCGCGCCAGCGCCGAGGCCGAAGCGGCGATTCAGCAAGACCTGGAGCTGGCCCAGCAGCTACGGCTCCAGGGCACTCCCTCCTTCATCATGAACGACCTGCTGATTCCCGGTGGTGCCCCCCCGCAGCTGTTTGAAGAGATTTTCAACCAGATCAACGCGTTGATTAAGACCAAGGGCTAAGCCGCCGTTGGGTAAAACAGCCCCCCCATGTAGGGGCGCAGGACTCTGCGCCCAAAATTCTTGGGTCGTTTCGCAGCCAGCATTGCCCTGAAACTACCGGCGGCAGCCCAGCAATCAGGGGGACAATTCCCCCAGGGAGGCTATGACAGTTGAGTGTGCCAGTTGGCGACCTGCCTGCGAAAACCTGCCCAATTAGGGCCCTAGAAACCGTTGCAATCGCCCTTGATTTCCCATCACAACCGCTCAAACCCTTGATCTGAAAGGGGTGAGTAATCCGGGCTGTTTTCTCAAAGGGTAGAGCCGTATCACCCACTACACAAAGTGTCATGGCCCTGCCAAAGGGAGCCTCGGCCCCAGCGCTACAACAGGGACATAGCGCAAGCAACTCATCTGCTTCACCGCTACACCCATCCCGACCTAATGACACTGACTCAAACCGTTATGGGATGGCCATTCAACGCTACACCGTCAACAACACACAGTTTGCATTTGGAGAATGACCATGAAAACCCGTTTTATCGCTGCGATCGCATTGGGTCTCACCGCCGCTTCTATGGCTGCCCTGCCCATGGCCGCCAGTGCCCAAGAAAAAACCACTGACTATAACTACGTCGGGGCCGGGGTTGGTATCGGCGACCTGGGGAACAGCGACATTGGCCTGTCGATCAACAGCAAAGTGACCGTAGCCGACAACATCTCGGTGCGCCCTGGCCTGATCACTGACCTCAACTTCAGCGACAGTGGCGAAACCGTCTTTCTAGTGCCCGTCACCTACGACTTCAACGCCGTGACCAGCAACGGTCGCCTGCTGCCCTTTGCCGGGGCTGGCCTGTCGGTATCCACCGAAGGTGAAGGAGCTGTTGGCCCCTTGCTGACCGCCGGGGTTGACTACCGCATCACCGACCACGTGGTGGCCAATGGCACCGTCAACTGGTCGATCTACGGCAACAGCCAAGTGAACGGCTCCGTGGGTCTGGGCTACTCCTTCTAGGCCCTTTGACCCCCTACTCTAAACCAGCTCTAAAGGGATCGGTGGCTTACCATCGATCCCTTTTCTTTGGGTTGATTCATGGCCTAACGGCCAGAGTCGCGATGATCAAAGGCCGCGATCGCCTCAGACCGTGCCCTAGGGCGATCGCTAAGGAGATTTCCAGATCAGAACCCTGTCATTCCGGCGTGGGATAGGCATCCCGCCTGTCCTACCTGGGCAGGCGAGACGCCTACCCCACAAAGCCATGAACAGTCTCCAGAAATCGCCTAACAGGCTGAGTTAAGATCCTGAAAGATCGATAAAACCGACCCGATACCAATACCAAAACAAAAACATCACGCCAAGGCTGCGGCACATGGTTCAAACCCCCACCAAACCCGTCACCCCCATCACCATTGATGAGTTTCTGCAACTGCCAGA
>JAIXUR010000506.1 GCA_027483425.1 Cyanobacteriota bacterium
CCAGAGACCACCGGGGCAATGGTGCTGAGCTTGAGTTTGGGGTGGTCGGCCTCAATTTGCTGACAGTTCCACTCGTTGCGGAACAGCAGTACCGGGCGATCCCAACTGTCCTTGACGGTGACAGTGTTGAACAATCGCCCGACGGCCTCGAGGGCCTCCCAGCCGCCGTCGACCCAGCGGGCGACGGCGTAGGGCAGAGGTTCTAGGCGGGTTTCAACGCCGTACTCGTGCTGCATGCGGTACTGCACCACCTCCAGCTGCAGCTGACCGACGGCGGCAAGAATGGGGTCGCGCTTCGACTCGTCGGCGGAGAACATGATCTGCACCGCACCCTCTTCGCGCAGCTCCGAGACCCCCTTTTGAAACTGCTTGTATTTGGAGGGGTTGGGGTTTTTGAGGTAGGCAAAGATCTCGGGCGAAAAGCAGGGAATGCCGTCGTACTCTAGGCGCTTGCCCTGGTAAATGGTGTCGCCGATCGCAAACACGCCGGGGTTGTTAAGGCCGATTACGTCGCCGGGATAGGCCTCTTCGAGGGATTCTCTCCCCTGGCCAAAGAGCTTTTGGGGGTGCGACAGCCGCACCGACTTGCCCGATCGCGCGTGGCTGACCACCATGTCTTTTTCAAACTTGCCGGAGCACACCCGCACAAAGGCAATGCGATCGCGGTGTCTGGGATCCATATTCGCCTGGAGCTTAAACACAAACCCCGAAAAGTCTTCGTGGGTGGGGGGAATATCGCCCAGGGTGCTGCTGCGCGGCGAGGGCTTGAGGGCGTAGTCGAGAAAGGCATCTAAAAACAGCTGCACGCCAAAGTTGGTCATGGCACTGCCAAAGAAGACGGGGGTCTGCTGTCCGGCGTGAACGGCCTCCAGATCCAGCTCGGGGCCTAATTCTTCAATCACCTCTAGCTCGTCTTTGAACTGGAAGTAAAGGTCGCGATCGATCAGGTCTTCAAGGCGAGGATCGCCCAGCTCTAGCACGGTGTCCTTGGCCACCCGGCTGCCGTGGACGCTGCGCTCAAACAGGTGAATCTGGCGTTTGCGACGGTCAAACACGCCCTTGAAGCGATCGCCCATGCCGATGGGCCAGTTGACCGCGTAGGTCTGTAGCCCCAGGCGCTGCTCGATCTCGTCCAGCAACTCCAGGGGTTCGCGGGCGGGGCGATCCATCTTATTAAAGAAGGTGAAGATCGGCAGCGCCCTCAGCCTGCACACCTCAAACAGCTTCAGGGTTTGGGGCTCCAAACCCTTGGCGGCGTCTTCGAGCATCACCGCATTGTCGGCGGCGGCCAGGGTGCGGTAGGTGTCTTCACTAAAGTCTTGGTGGCCAGGGGTATCTAGCAAATTAATGGTGTAGCCGCCGTAGGCAAACTGCAACACCGTGGAGGTAATCGAAATACCCCGCTGCTGCTCCAGTTCCATCCAGTCAGAGGTCGCACTGCGCTGGGCCCGCTTAGCTTTGACCGCCCCCGCCTCTTGAATCGCACCCCCGTACAACAGCAGCTTCTCGGTCAGGGTCGTTTTACCCGCGTCGGGGTGGGAGATAATCGCAAAATTGCGCCGCTGCTCTACCGCATCGGCAAGGTCGGCGGAGATTTCGGCGGCGGTCACAGCGGCGTCAGTCATGAACTAGCGGTACTCGTGGGAAAAATAGGGACTATTTTAATTGTACGGGCTGCCCCCGGTTTTGATGGGCGAGACGGCGGGACGGCCTTTGAAGTGTGAAATCGTGAATGAAGGGAAAGCCAATGTTAACGGAATGGTGGTACGGCCTCTTGGGCGGCAGTCTGATTGGCCTCAGCGCCACCCTGTTACTCGCCCTCAACGGACGCATTGCCGGGATTAGCGGCATGATCAACGGGGCCATTACCTTGGCCGCCGCCGAGACCTGGCGCTGGTTCTTTCTGCTGGGCCTAGGAGCAGGGGGCCTAATCTACGAATACGGCCTCGCTCCCCAACCCACCCCCACCTACGACATGGCCCCCCTCACCCTGATCATGGCCGGGCTGCTGGTGGGCTTTGGTACCCGCCTGGGCAACGGCTGCACCAGCGGCCATGGTGTCTGTGGCCTGGGGCGGCTGTCGGTGCGATCGCTCGTCGCCGTCCTCACCTTCATGGCCACCGGTATGGTCACCGTATGGATTACCCGGCATCTCCTGGGCTGGGTCTAGGGAACTGGAGAAAACAGATAACAACCATGCAGAAAAATTCTGGGCACCATACTCTGGCTCACTACATCGTGGCCCTCGCCACGGGGCTATTGTTTGGTCTAGGTCTCGGCTTTTCCCAAATGATTGACTCCCAGCGGGTGATCGGCTTTTTAGACCTGACTGGCGACTGGGACCCCACCCTAGGGTTTGTGATGGGCGGGGCCGTGGCGGTGACGGTGATCAGCTTTCGCTGGATTTTGCGATGGCCCACCCCGGTGCTGGGCCGTACATTCGTGGTGCCTACCCGGAACGATATTGATCGGCCTCTGATCCTGGGGGCGGCTCTGTTTGGCGTGGGCTGGGGCCTAGGGGGCTATTGCCCTGGCCCAGCGATCGCAGCCCTGGGGCTAGGATCGGCCAACCCACTGTTGTTTATCGTGGCGATGGTCGCTGGGTCATTGGCCTACCGAGTCATCCACCGTCCGCCCCAGCCCTAGCGCTAGCTAAAAAAATCGCGTCCAGGGGGTGGCTAGGGCAAAGTACCCCAACCCAGATTGGTGCGGCGCTGGGCAAAAAATTCGCTACCCTATACGGTCGTATGGCACGGTCGTGGAGCCTGGAAATGCAAAAGATAGTAGCTAGGGGACAAATCGGCACCATTGCAGTCAGTCTGTTGCTGGGAACAACCCTCGCCAGCGGTATAGGGTTGCAGACCTGGGCCAAGGTCTCTGAGTCTACTGTCGCGCCAGCGGGGCTAGAGAGCCGCCTGAAGCAGACGCGATCGCAGACCTACACCAACGCCATGCTGGCGGGCTACGCTGCCGCCGAGCGCAAAGACTACCAAACGGCGCTGATCAACTTTCGCCGCGCCCTGGCGGCTCGACCGGGCGATCGCTATGCCAGCGCTGGCATTCGCAACATGGAGACCTACATCGCCCAGGAGCGGGCCGAGGCCGCTAAACAGGCGGAAATCGCCAGGCTCGAGACCACCCTGCCCCGCGCCGTGGCCGCCAGTGACTGGGCCTGCGCCGCCGCCTCGGTCGACCGCCTGATCGAGTTGGTGCCCCCCAACTCCGCCGATCGCGCCCGACTGATCGCCTATCGAGGCGAGCTAACCGGACTCATCCAGTCGCGAGCCAATCTCGATCAGTGGTCTACGGTGTGCCCTGGGGGGCAGGTATAGGCCGCCGGTTCGCCTCTGCTCAGGTTCTCCCAGGAGAAACTCCGACCGGGGTTGCGATCGCCAACAGGGCATAATAACTAAGGGGTCTACCGTGACCCGCCGTTTTGCCCCTTCGCCCTCCCCCATGAACTACCTGGTCGCCGTCTTAGAAAATCGCATCAAGGCCGAAGAAGCCTACAGCGCCCTAGAGCAGGCCAGCCTGCCCAAGGACGACATTGATATTTTGGGCAAGGGCTTCAAAACCGCCGACGAGTATGGCCTGATCGACCCCGCTGACCAAGCCTGGAAACAAATTCGCCTGATGATGGTGTGGCTAGTGCCCTTTGGCTTTGGGGCCGGGTTTGTGTTTGACCTGATCACCGGGCTCGAGACCTTCGCCTGGACCGGGCATCTGGGTAACCAGATTCTCGGCGGCCTGCTGGGGGCGGGGTCTGCCGCCATGGGGGCCTTTTTTATTGGCGGTGGGGTAGGCATTGCCATGGGCAGTGGCGATGCCCTGTCTTACCGCAACCGGCTGAGCGAGGGCAAATTTTTGGTGGTGGTGCGGGGCTCCGAGGCGGTGCTGCGCCAGGCTACCCCCATTCTGCGACAGTTTCGCCCTGAGACCATTCAGGGCTACTCGGGCGATCAGGGCTATTCGGGGAGCTAGGCCATGGCTGCGATCCCTAGCGCCGTGATCGTGGTTGGCAGCGGCATTGGCGGCCTTTGCTGCGGGGCACTGCTGGCCCGCTACGGCTATACCGTCACTGTCTGTGAAAGCCACACCATTCCCGGCGGCGCAGCCCACGGCTTTGAGCGCCAGGGGTTCAACTTTGATTCGGGGCCATCCCTCTACTCGGGCATGTCCTACCGGGCCTCCACCAACCCCCTGCGCCACGTACTCGACGCCCTGGGGGAAACCGTCACCTGGGCCAACTACGACACCTGGGGCGTGCGCATTCCCGAGGGCGACTTTGACACCATCGTGGGGTCTGACCAGTTTTGCGACGTGCTGCGCACCCGGCGGGGAGAGGCCGCCGTGCAGGAGTGGCGTCGCCTGCAAGCGGCCATGGTGCCCTTGGGTAAAGCGGCCACCGCGCTGCCCCCAGCCGCCCTGCGCCTTGACCTGGGCGTCCTGCAAACCGCCGCCCCCTACGCCTGGAACCTGTTGCGCTATGCTCCGGCCCTGACTCGGTCCAGCCAGCCATTTAGCACGGTGCTTGACCGTACCGTCAGCGACCCCTTCCTGCGTCACTGGATGAACATGCTGTGCTTTTTGCTGTCGGGGCTGCCCGCCGAGGGCACCAGCACGGCTGAGATGGCCTTCATGTTTGCCGAGTGGTACCGCCCCGGTGTCACCCTCGACTACCCCATCGGCGGCAGCGCGGCCTTGGTCGATGCCCTAGTGCGCGGCCTAAAGAAATTCGGTGGCACCCTGCGGCTGGGTGCCCATGTCAAAGAAATTCTGGTCGACCAGGGCCGCGCCACCGGGGTGCTACTTCGCTCTGGGGAAACTCTCCAGGCGGGTACGGTGATCTCCAACGCCTCCGTGTGGGATACCTTGGCGCTGCTGCCCGAGGGCGCTCTGCCCCAAGCCTTTGTCGATCAGCGCCAGGCTACCCCCGAATGCGACAGCTTTATGCACCTGCACCTGGGGATTGATGGGGCGGGGCTGCCCCCGGATTTAGCCTGCCACTACATCACCGTGGACGATTGGGAGTTGGGCATTACCGCCCCTCAAAACCTGATCGTGATGTCGATTCCGTCGGTGCTAGATCCATCCCTGGCCCCGCCCGGCAAGCACACCATCCATGTCTACACCCCCGCCAATGAGCCCTATGACCTCTGGCAGGGGCTCGATCGCCGCAGTGCTGACTATGCTGAGCTAAAAGCGGTGCGATCGCAGCCCCTCTGGCAGGCCCTAGAGCGCGTCATTCCCGACATCCGCCAGCGGGTTGAGGTGGAACTGGTGGGCACACCCCTCACCCACGAACGCTTTCTGCGTTGCCACCGAGGCAGCTACGGCCCCGCTATTTCGGTCCAAGACGGTCTTTTTCCTGGGCCCAAAACACCCCTAGAGGGGCTGCTGTGCGTGGGCGGATCGACCTTTCCAGGCATTGGGCTGCCAGCGGTGGCCGCCTGTGGTCTGATCACCGCTAACACCCTGGCCTCGGTGGCCCAGCAGCGCCAAATGCTGCGGGATGCCCTGGGCTAAGGAGAATGTTGGCACCCCAAATACCGAAGAATTTTGCTGACTGCCCAGGCGCAGGCCCTGCGCCCCTGCCTTCGGTTCCGACCCATGGCTACAACCTATGGTTTCTCCCGGTATTTCCTATATGTAGAGCCATGAAGCAGGGGACTTTTGGGATTTCCAGGCACCTTACAATTGGTTCATACCTTATTGGCGTAAACCTATGTCTGTAGAAACCGTTGGCAGCCCTCCCCCTGAGGCCGATCAGGTGCGCTCTGTTCTCGAGCAGCAGCTGCCGGAGATTATCTCCAGCTTTAACCAAGTCCTGCGCGATCAATACGGCATGGTAGGCATTAGCGTCGGTGGGTTTACCGTGGTGCCTGAGAGTGCGATGACCTCCAAGGTTACCTGCGACCAAGACGGCTGTTCAGTCAGCTAGGGCATACCCTAAACGCCATGCCCCCTTCTCTGGAAACCGGCAATTTATTTCAGCTTCCAGACCCCCTGCCAACGGTGGAGGTGTTGACAGATCTGTGGTCAACACCCCATCTGCGGCTTGAGCAGATTCTCTCGACCGGGCAAACCACCCCTCCCGGCGAATGGTATGACCAAAGCCAAGATGAATGGGTGGTGCTGTTGCAGGGCCGCGCCACCCTCACCTACGACACTGGCGCTACGGTGACCATGGGCCCAGGAGACTACCGACTCATACCAGCCCACGTACGCCACCGGGTCGATTTCACCACGAGCGCCCCGCCCTGCATTTGGCTCGCCATCCACAGCTTGCGAGCAACTGAACTAGGTTTGGACTGAGCTAAGAGGTTGTTTGAAAAGGGTTGTCCCAGGTTCAATTTGCCGCCAAGATACAGCAAACACGCTGAATTTTGGGGACATTAGCCTACGGCCTCGGTATACTTTGGCCTGTTGGGAATCAAGGCTATGG
>JAIXUR010000032.1 GCA_027483425.1 Cyanobacteriota bacterium
AGCGCCGACTCCAGCGCCGACTCCAGCGCCAACACCAACTCCAGCGCCGACTCCAGCACCAACTCCAACTCCAGCGCCGACTCCAAACCCAGAGCCGACTCCAGAAGCAACATCTCCACACCCATCGCCTTGGTGGATAGTAGTAGCAGTAGGGGTAGTGGGTATCGGTGGCGTTTCAGTTTATCGAGGGCTGCGCCCCAAGGTGAAAGGGCTGCGCCCCAAGGTGAAGGTGTACTTGAAAACTACACCCCACATGCGAATTAGTGAGCAAGCGGTGATTCTAGACCAGCCTTTGGATACATCCATTTCAGAAAGTCAAATCCGACTCCAACCCTTTAAACCCGAGGGGAAACAGTTGGTGACTAACTCAGTACCGCTTTTTAGCTCTATGCCCAACGTTAGTATTCAACTGACGCCTAAGTTTGCCGTAGGTGAACAAATGATTTTGAGTGAGTCAGATTCCAAACAAAACGCTACCCAATAAGTACTTACCATGGATACTACACAACAGCCCACTGCCAAGACATCTACCATGCAGCCCATTACTGACCATGACCAAGCATCTGCTCATCCAACGATTGCAGACTTTTTTCGATCGACCCTATCAACCGTGACCAACAATGAAACATTTAAACAGATCAAAACTAGTCTTCAACAAGATGCTAAAACGGTCAAAATTCTCCCTGACACCTTTAACGACGAGTTTTACGAAACGGTCTTTCTATTCGTATTAAAAAAGCTAGATGAACTCATTGCGATCGATATTCCCAAAGATATCTTGGCGGAAGCGTGGAGCAAATACAAGGATCTGCAAGAATATATAGATCCAGAAAAATACCCACCAGAAAAGCTTTTCAAGGTTGTGCTAATGTTAGAGCAAACCATCAAAGCAGAGTATGAACCTTCGTTTAAGCCTGTCGTAGACGTTTTGGGTAAAACAATCGAACTAGAAGAGTTCAGGTTTCCGATTAATTTGGAAATTGTTGTCAAGGCAGGTGAAATTGGTATTCAAGGTGGAGAAATTGTCAACTTGTCAGTTGGGTCTTGCTCTATCACAGGCGATATCAACTGTAAATATGGCGAAGGAATCGAAGGGTTACTGGTGCAGAAGGAAGAACCGCTAGAACTCAACCAAGTCTATTCTTTTAAAGACGGTGTACCCATCAAAACTCTGAAAGATATCACTAAATCCTTGCAGTTCTGGAAGCAGAAAACTGAGATCAAGTCGGGCGAATCCAGAGCATAGGGAGCGTATCTAGGGCTTAGGGGAGTACACATGCCTGGTAAAATATTACGCTTCGCATACCGACCGTCTAGAAGTTATCGGTTGATGTTCAAGGTTATCCGCGGCGGGTGATTGGGAACGTTAGGCTAAGGTTTATTTAACCTATTGCCATTGAAGCAATTCCAATCCAGAGACCCTGTAGTCACTGATACGCATGGGGCATCTAGTCAAGATTGCCCCATTACGATATTGCATGGGTGTATAAAAATTAGTAATGGACCTTACTAATTTAGAAGACCCCATTGATATAGGCTTTCTTCGGTTCAGGGATCGTCTCTATTTGTTCTGGTATGACCACCAGGGTCGGTCGATTGCGCAGGGGAACGGTGCCAAAGTTGCCTTTGACCCGCAACCAGGTGTCACTTTCAAAATCATCGGCGGTGGCCGTATGAATGGCTAACCCCAGGGGCACGGTATCGGCCAAACAACAGCGGATAATCCGTCGGGCTAGGACAAATTGCTGGGGGGTCTCAGGAAAACTGCGATGGACAAAGCCGATCACATCCACAGGTTGTCCTGGGAAGATATCTAAGGGCTCGCGCACAGATGTAATCAATCTACGCCATTGCAGAACATTGCGTTGGAGCGGATCGGCTTCTTCGCCAGCGGGCTCTGCGTAGGCCCAAATATCGATGGCAGGTTTATCGCTGTCCTTTTCCTGGGTAGCCGTCTGAGATCGAGTGATCCACTGGGTGAGGTTTTGTAAAAGGGGAAAGCGGTTGGTCATAGCTTACTTAATGCGGGTATCGAGCATTTCAGCCAGTTCTTGTTCCTCAAAGGCTCGGACGACTTCGGATCGTAGATGGTCTACAAACAAATTGCGATGGTATTCAAAGCCTTTGCTGAGCATGTCTCGGGGGCGGGGCATATCCACCGTAACCATCTCTAACATGCGTCCGGGGTTAGCGGTCAAAATCAACACCCGATCGGCCAGGTAAACGGCTTCGTCAATATGGTGGGTGACAAAGATAACGGTTTTGCCGGTGCCTTGCCATATTTCGAGTAAAAACTTTTGCATCTGGTGGCGGGTTTGCACATCCAGGGCGGCGAAGGGTTCATCCATCAATAAAACATCGGTACCCAGGCACAGGGCACGGGCAATGCAGGCCCGTTGCTGCATTCCTCCCGAAAGTTGGTGGGGATAGCGATGGGCAGACTTGAGCAGGCCTACCTGTTGCAAGTACTGCTTGGCTCGGTCATGCCGTTCGTTTTTGCTGATCCCCTGCAAACTTAACCCAAAGGCTACATTGTCAATCACGGATAGCCAGGGAAAGAGAGAAGCCTGTTGAAAAATCATGGAGCGGTGGGTCGATGTCCCGGTAATCGGTTCGTTTCGAAATCGGATCGATCCAACCGTGGGAAACTCCAGCCCCGCAATCATACTCAACAATGTGCTTTTGCCACAGCCACTAGGACCGATAATTACCAAGAATTCGCCGGACTCAACGGAAAAGCTAATGTCATCAATTGCCAGATTCGCTTCAGAAGTATCCGAGTTCCAGGTTTTACTGATGCGATCGCAACTAATTTCAGCCATGTTTTAATCTCCTAAATCTGAGACGATCCTTTCCACCACAACACCCGTTGCTGCAACTGCCGAAACCCCACATCCAGCAGATAACCGACAATGCCAATAATCGCCATGCCCAAAAACATCAGCTTGGCGTTGAACATCTGACGCCCAACCATGACAATGGCCCCTAGCCCTGTATTGACGCCAACCATTTCGGCAGCCAGAACGGCCATCCATGCCGCAAAAAAGTTAATCCGCAGAATAAAAAATAAATCGGGAATCACCGCCGGTAGGATCACCCGAAACATCACCTGCCGTCGACTGGCTCCCAACACACGGGCCGTATTGATATAAAGCTGGTTAACATTATTAATGGCATTGACTGTCGCCAGGGTCAACAGAAAGAAAATGCCAATAAAGACCACAAAAATAGCCGCCCCATCACCAATCCCAAAGGCCATAATGGCAAAGGGAATCCAGGCAATCGGAGCAATCGGGGCCAGAAGAGTGATAACAGGTAACGTCAGTTTGCCAAACAGGTCAAAATAACAGGCTAGGCCGCCCACTCCAATCGCAGCAATAAAACCCAAAACGGTTCCCGCAATAACTCGCTTCAATGTCGCAACAATGGCCGTCAACAGAACAAAATTACCCCCCGTCCGTGCAACCCCAATTCTAGGTGATAGAAACTGTTCCTGGTTAGAAATCTCGGCAATGAACTCATGGGGCGGCGGTAGGATCAGGGTATTGACCCACCCCAAGGCCGTTACCAGTTCCCAAAGTCCAATGAAAAGGGCCAGAGACAGGCACCACCACATGACTGAGGTGGCGGCCTTTTTCAGCCAGCGATTTTGTATTGTACGGCGAGGGGGCCTAGGAAGCGCTTTTGTAGGCTTGGTTGAGTGATCGAGACGCATGTTTGAGGAACCCGAAGGGATGGATCGCGGCGATAAAATGGAGACTAAGCCGTCACTTTCATCTTCACCCGTTCCCACAACTCAGGACTTTCGGCAATCACTTCTTCTAAGAGGGAGAAGTTCACAAAGTTGTCATCTAAATCAGTATTGATATAATTGAGCTCCATCATGCTCTTAGCCCGGCCATACATAAAGTCTTTCTTGTCGCGGATATCCACACCGGGTGGTTGGGCTTGGGCCGAGGCTAACAGACTTGCCATATCGGTCTTATAGTATTTGTCGATCGTGGTTCTGGCCGCTTCCTCAAAGTCACTTTCAATTTCATACTGCGATTCAAAAAATACTCGAATCACATCTTTAACCATTTCAGGTTCATCGGCAATAATTTCATTCCGCACCGCTAGAACACAGTCAGGGTAACCTTTGCCATAGATATCTACGCCATTCCCTAAAATGTTTCCCTTGGTTGCGAGCTTGGCCTTAGTGGCATAGGGCTCAATGTGGCTAACTGCATCGACCTGACCAGAAACGTAGGCATTGAGCAATTCAGTTGAGTCACCCAGGTAGACCATTTCCACATCATCGTAGGTCATCCCTTCTTTCTGGAGGTAGTCATAAACAATTACATCTAGGGTATCGGCCTGGAAAGTCGCGACCTTTTTCCCTTTTAGATCGGCAAAGGACTTGATCTCGGGTTTAGCCACAACAATCAGGCCTTCAACCCCACTGCCTGCCACTACCTGGAAGGAAGCACCCTGGGCATAGGCTGCGATCGCATTGGTAAACGGAATCACGGCCATTTCGACCTTGCCTGTGGCCAGCTGTACAGCAACATCAGCAGGCATGGGGGTCAGAGCGGCTGTGCCCTTAAAGCCATACTTGGCAAAGAGTTCCTTCTCGGCCGCATAAAATAGGGGCATATTGCACAGTCCAGCTCCATGGGCAAACTTAATCTCACGACCGTCCCACCCAGATGATGCTGAATTTTTGCCCGGTGCGCAGCTACTGAGTAGAGACAATAGGGAAGGCGTTAAGGCTGCACCCAGACCCATTCCGAGAAAACGACGACGGCTTGAACGTGAATGAAACATAATCAAATCTCCTTTCAGGTATTGTGTGTAGTTTTGGATCGTGTGTGTAGTTTGGGGATATGTCTTACCCCTGGGGCGCATGGTAGCGCTGACAACTGGTGCAATAGAAAGACTCATAGGCATCGGGTCTAAACCACCCGTCATAGACCTTTTTCACGTAGGGAAAAACTTCTCGGGCCAGTTCTCGTCGCCGTAACTCATCGTCGGTAAGCGGCACTTTTAGACTCTCGGCCAATTCTGCTAAGAGAGCATCCTTGTCTACACGGGTAAATTTACCGTCGCGTAAAATTACTTCTCCTGCCACCATCACAGCCTCAATTCCTTGGGTTCGACTACGGTGAATTACGGCATCTAGAACAGAAATCGTATCATCTAAATAAGGATAGGCAATATGTTCCCAATCCATCACGACTAAATCTGCCGCCTTCCCCGGTTCGAGAACGCCAACTTCATCGGCAAATCGGGTGGTTTGGGCTCCATTTTCGGTTGCCATTTGGAAGACTTGGGGAGAGGTCGGCACCATGGAATCCATACCGGGAACCCGATGTAATTTAAGAACAAGCCGCATCTCTTGCAACATGTCACGATCATCATTAATCCCGGCTTCATCCAGCCCAATACCCACCCGAACCCCTTTCTTGGCGTAATAATTGAGGGGCGCAATGCCGCTCTGCAAGCGCAGATTTGAGCTGGCGTTGTGACAGATCATGGTGCCGGTCTCAGCAATCAGATCAATATCTTCTTCCGTCAGCCAAACCCCGTGCCCCAGGGTGAGATGAGGTCCTAAAACCCCCAGTTTATGCAGATGTTTGACCGCTGAGGTACCCGTACGCCGATGGGCATATTCCATCTGGTAGGGGGTCTCCAGAAGGTGCATATGCATCCCCACCCCATACTTATGGGCGTACTCGGTTTGCACTGTGATCGCATGGTCTTCACACCAGTGAAAATTAGCCGGAGCAAGCTGCAATCGAATCCGATCATCTGCCTTCTTTTCCCACTGTTTCCAAAGGGCCTCAAAGAACCACATAAAGTCCTCCAGAGGTACTTCATGGGACTTGAGAAGGGTCTCCATATCTGCCGCAATACTCGGTGGCAGCTTAGCAACAAACTCATGGTTAGACTCATAGACAAAATGATTTTGCGTTCTAACACCAAAACAATAGGAGACTCTCATGCCAATATCGGCATAGGCCTGGAGCACCTTTGATGTGATATCCGGCCAACCGATCGCAGGCCCTGGCAACCACCCATGAATATGTTGCACAGTGGTAATACCCGATTCAATCATCTCAAAGGCTGAGTAGAGTGTATCAAGATAAAAATCAACCTGCCTGGCCGATAATCGACTGGCAAACCAAAGCTCCAGCGGATAATCTAAGGACCCCAATTGAAAGGGGGTTAACCCCACATGATGATGACCATTAACAAACCCTGGCATGACGATGTGATTGGCCGAACCCAACACTTCATCAGGCTCGTATTTAGCCGCTAATTCTGAGTAGGGACCAATCTCAACAATCTTGCCATCCCGTTGAAAGATAGCACCGTCATCAATAATCTCGGCCTCAGTGCGGCTGAGAATTTTACAAATAATCTGTTTACCACGAATCAGCGTTGAAGACATGATAGACCTCACCGAAATAAAAATTTTCGGCCCAAAAAACATGGAAAGAGCTAATCAACCCTTGACTGGCACAGTTAATCAATTAGACTTTTTTTGAAAAAAAATTTCTAAGCTAAAGCTGCTCCAAACAAAGGTTTCAGGGATGTTGCGCTAGTGCCCGAAACACCTTATAGGCGGACTAAAACCACGCCAAGCATAGTCCGTAACCGATGGAACACATAGTATGAGGTTGACACAGGAGAGAACTGTATCAAACTATACATTGCGTTCTCGTTTGAGAAAAATTTTATAAGGAATTAAGCTGTGCCAGTGCGCGTACGCTTTGCGGGTAAACCATGTCTCTTTCCACTCACTGTCTCACGGCTGAGGATGCCTGTCTGCAAATAAACCAGAAACAATTGACGATAGTTGACCTCTTACAAGCCTGCCTAAGTCGCATTGAAGCTCGAGAATCTATCGTTCGTGCCTGGGAATATAGAGTTCCGGTTCCGTTGTTGCAACGACAGGTCAACCATCAGCATAAACGTTATCAACAAGTACTGAAGTCTAACGATGCAACGGCTCTCCAGACCTTTGTTGCTAGCCACCCTCTTTGGGGAATCCCGATTGCAATTAAAGATATTTTTGCAACACAGGATATGCCAACCACCTGGGGAATGGAACTGTATCGGGGCCGATACTTAGACCATGATGCTGTTGTGGTAGCGCGATTAAGGGCGGCGGGTGCCATTATTCTGGGTAAAACCGTGACCACAGAGTTAGCAACCGCCGCCGCCGGTCCCACCACGAATCCCCACCACAGGGCCCATACCCCAGGGGGGAGTTCTAGTGGGTCAGCGGCAGCCGTGGCGGATGGCATGGTGCCTCTGGCCATTGGTTCCCAGACGATGGGCTCGATTCTGCGGCCAGCAGCCTACTGCGGCGTATTTGGGTTTAAGCCTAGCTTTGGATTAATCTCTCGCTCTGGGATGCTCTCAGTCTGTAGAGACCTGGATCATGTGGGTGTTTTTGCCCGCAGTATACCGGATATTCAAACCTTGATGAGGGTTTTGGTGAAGCCTGATGAACGGGACTCGGATAGTTCGCAGTTAGGATCTTTTGCCTCTTTTCAATCGCTCCAAGCAAACATCCCTGAACCGACCAAGAACTCTCCCCTGCGCCTGGCCTTGCTCAAGACACCTGACTGGTCCCAGGCAGAATCAATCGTTCAAGACCGTCTGGGTGAAGCGGTTACCACCCTGAGTCAATCGGGCATCACGATTGAAACGGCGACCCTGCCTGAGGAATTTGAGGATTGCTGGGAAAGGGTACAAACGCTCTGTGCCTATGGGTTATACCAAAATCATGGTTTTCTTTTAGATCAAAAATCAGAACAATGTTCTCTGGCATTGAGGGCATGGTTACGGCGGGGGCAACGCATCTCTGCCGATGTCTATGGGCAAATATTCCAACGTCGGCGTTACTACTTGAGTATTTTAGAACCGCTCTTATCCCAATATGATGCCATTGTAACCCCTGCCACCACCGGGCCAGCCCCGGTGGGGCTGGCTAATACCGGCTCTGCTATCTTCTGTGGACTCTGGACGTTGTGTGGATTCCCCGCGCTTAATTTACCCCTAGGGAAAACAGCGCAAGGACTTCCCCTAGGCTGCCAATTAGTGGGAGCGCGTTACAGTGACCATCGACTGTTAGAGGTTGCAAAGCAATGCTGGCAACCCTTAAAAGAGCAGTTTGGTGAGATTAAGATTCCGTTAGTATCGCGAGGTAGTTAAGGAATGGGAATAACTATTTTGCTAACAACTTACGGTAAAAATACCATTGGTATGAGCTAGTGGTATTTTCACAATCGTTCATGTTTGAGCGACTGGCCTATCCAGTAACGTATCTAGCTGCAAAAACGTATGTAGCAAAACATTAGATCCCTGGGCGCATTGTTCCGGCGAAGTATATTCATCTTCTGCGTGGCTCACCCCCGCTTGACTCGGGACAAAAATCATTCCCATTTGGGTAAATCGGCCAATTTCCTGAGCATCGTGAATGGCTCGGCTCGGCATGGAATAATGACTGAGATGCAAAGCGTCAGAAACGGTTGCAATGGTTTCTTGTATCGGGGTGCTAGCCAGGGTGGGTTCAACAGCATGTTGTTGCTCTAGCTTGATCTGAGTACCCGTTGCGGTTTCAATCGCCTGAACCCGTTGTACTAAGGTATCGACCATCATCTGAATCGTTTCCAGAGATAAATCTCTCAGGTCGATAGTGAGATCGCTTAGTGGTGCAGAAAACTCCAAGGCAGTCTCAGTATGAGAACGCAACGACCCTGGAGAACTCAATGCGGCAGTCCAAGGCGTCTCGTTTGCGCTGAGAGGCGCAGGCGGGTGGTGGATTGCACTTG
>JAIXUR010000292.1 GCA_027483425.1 Cyanobacteriota bacterium
ACCTACTCCCTCACCCCTTCCCCACCCCATGCCCGCCTACTACTTCTGGGGCGACGACGATTTCGCCCTACAAAACGCGGTCAACGATCTGCGCCAGCGCACCCTAGACAGCGACTGGGCCAGTTTCAACTACGATGCGATTCCGGCCGAGGTGGTCAATGGCGCGGGCCTGGCCCTCAACCAGGCCATGACTCCCCCCTTTGGCCTGGGGCAGCGCTTGGTGTGGTTGGCCAACACGGGTCTGGGACAACGCTGCCCTGAACCCGTGCTGACTGAGTTTGAGCGCACGTTACCCCAGTTGCCCGACACCACCGTGCTGCTGCTGACTAGCGCCGCTAAGCCCGACGGGCGGGCCAAGTTTACCAAGCTGTTCAAAACCTGGGGCGAATTGCGCGAGTTTGCCACCATTCCGCCCTGGAAGACCGATCAGATTCGCCAGCAGGTGGTGACGGTGGCTAAGCAGCGGGGGCTAGCCCTAGAGTCTGCCACCGTTGACCTGCTGGCAGAGGCCGTCGGTAACGATACCCGCCAACTGCACCTAGAACTGGAAAAACTCGCCCTTTACTGGGGGGCGAACCCCCAGCCCATTCCCCCGGCTGTGGCCGCTGAGCTGGTAACCGTATCGACTCAAACCAGCCTCAAGCTAGCCCACACCCTCAAGCAGGGAGATATCGCCACCGCCATTTCTCTGGTCAACGACCTGCTCGATCGCAACGAGCCCGCCCTGCGTATTGTGGCCACCCTGGTGAGCCAGTTTCGCCTCTGGTTATGGCTCAAGGTGTTGGCTGGGTTGCCCAGTGATGCCGAGATCGCCGCCGCCGCTGAGGTGACTAACCCCAAGCGCATTTATTTCTTGAAACAGGAGGTGCGATCGCTGAGCCTAACCCAATTGCAACAGACCCTGCCTTTGCTACTAGAATTAGAGTCTGATTTAAAGCGGGGTCGAGATGAGCGCGCTACCCTACAGACCAAAGTGATCGAACTCTGCCGAGTGTTTGGGGCTGGGGGAGTCTAGGCCAGGAGCTGGCACCCCACGGGCAATGCCCCTCTGGGCTGTGAGGCTAATTAAGCCGGGCCAGGGCAAATGAACCAGGGCGATCGCCCCAAAGCAAAAGCTTTTTCACCCGTTTCGTCCGCTAGAGTACAGGGTAATTCTGGTTGACACCAGTTCAGGAGCTACACACCTTAATATGATTCCTAGACTTAATATGCTTCCTCAATTTATTCATCTTTTTTCTCTCTCAAAACCCCACCACCGACTCACCGTGGCGATCGCGGCGGCAGGCTTGACGGTGTTCGCCAGTGGTCTAGGCGTGCGGATCCCCGCTCCTGGGGGTGGCGTTATCTTGGGGGCGGCGGCCTGGGCGCAAGATAGCGGCATTGATCCCGAAATCATCATGGGCTACGCGGCCTCGGTGATAGAAATGGATAGCCCCCGCAACGAAGCCTACAGCCAGATCAAGACCCTGCTCACGGGTACCGGCTATGACAGCAGCACCATTGACATGTCCTGCACAGACACCGCCAGCCTCAATCAACTCCCCCGCAACGTGCGGAGCGACGTGCGCACCATTGTGGTCGACTACTGCAACCAGGCTAGCGCCATCGTGCAGGCCAATGGGCTCACCGTGCGGCAGTTTAATACGATTACCACGACCTACCCCCAAGACCCAGCCCTGGCGGAGCAAATCCGCACCGCGATGGTTCAGCTCCAGCAGCAGTCCCAGGGCGCTGGTGGCCCCACCAATGGCGCTCCTACCAATGGCGGCACCGAGTAATGCAGTTTATCGATCAGGCTGAAGTTGAGGTGATTGCAGGCGACGGCGGCGATGGCGTCGTCGCTTTTCGCCGCGAGAAGTATGTGCCCGCCGGGGGCCCCGCTGGGGGTAACGGTGGCCACGGTGGCTCCGTCTATCTGAGGGCCGCAGACCAGTTGCAAACCCTGCTCGATTTTCGCTACGCCCACCGCTTTAAGGCCGATAGCGGCCAGCGGGGTGGCCGCAAGAACATGACGGGGGCTGCCGGGGCCGACCTTTACCTCGAGGTGCCCTGTGGTACCGCCATCTACGATGTCGATACCGACGACCTGCTGGGCGATTTGGTCACCCCTGGCCAGCTCCTCTGTGTCGCCCAGGGAGGCAAGGGTGGCCTAGGCAATCGCTTCTTTTTAAGCAACCGCAACCGGGCTCCAGAACATGCCCTACCCGGCCTGCCGGGGGAAGAGCGTCGCCTGCGGCTAGAGCTCAAACTGCTGGCCGAAGTGGGAATTGTGGGGTTACCCAACGCCGGTAAATCCACCCTAATTTCGGCCCTGTCAGCGGCTCGGCCCAAAATTGCCGACTACCCCTTTACCACCTTGGTACCCAACCTGGGCGTGGTGCGTCGCCCGTCGGGCGATGGCACCGTGTTTGCCGATATCCCTGGGCTGATTGAGGGAGCCCACCAGGGGCTCGGGCTGGGCCATGAGTTTTTGCGCCACATCGAGCGGACGCGACTGCTGCTGCACCTGGTGGATGCCACCGCCGAGGATCCGACAGACAACTTTCACACGATTCAGCAGGAGCTTGGAGCCTACGGGCGCGATCTCATCGATCGCCCCCAGGTGCTGGCCTTAAATAAAATCGATGCTCTGACCCCTGAGGCCCTAGCCGAGTTGGTGCAGCAGTTTGAGACCTTAGTACCGGGGCCCGTCTACGGCATCTCGGCGGTGGCGGGTACCGGTACAGGGCCGATGCTACAGCAGATCTGGACACTCCTCGATCAGGCCGCGGCAGCGACCGCAGTGGTTGCCCTGGCGCCAGAAACCGGTGGGGTTGGCTGACGATCGCCGGTGCGATACCGGAGCCCATCACTCCAGGCCGGTGATCCGTACCTGGTAAACAAAGATACTCTTTTGTCCCCGCTGTCGTTACTTAGGCTCCAACCCTAGGGCACTCTAGGGCTGTGTCTTGGCAAGGTTAAGCATTGGTCATGAGCGGTTCTGTGTTTCCGACGCTGTCTAAGAATGTGCCTGAGAAGGTTGGGAGTATGCCTGGGTATACCTGGCCCTGCTGCCCCCTGGGGGGTCTCCCCTGGCAAGAACGACAGCGACGGCGTAGTCAGGCGATCGCAGCCCTGGGAGTAGACGGGCAGAGTAGCCCGCCGGCTTGGGAAGAAGCGGCCCAGTTAGCGGCTCGGTTTTTGGGGATACCCATGGCCGTTGTAACCGTAGCCGACAGCCACACCGAGTATTTTCAGGCGGCCTACGGACTGTCTTCCCTAGGAATCGGTAACCCCCTGTCCCAGCAGCGCCAACTGCCCCTCGACGGTGGGCTGGGTCTGTATGTCCTCGATAGTGAACAGCCGCTCATACTGGCCGATACCACCGACAATCCTGTAGTCTCCCAAAGCGTCCTGGTCAACACCTACGGGATTAGGGCCTACTGCGGGGTACCCCTCGTGACCTCCCAGGGCACCTGTCTAGGCACCCTGGCGGTAATGGATAGGCACCCCCGCTCCTTTACCGAACAAGAGTTGGGCTTTCTTGCTATGGCGGCGCGGTGGGGGATGAGCGAATACGAGCGCCAGGCGGCCCCGGTTGAACCCACGGCTGCGCCTGCCCTGGGTTCAGCCATGGCCCTACTTTCGCTGGAGACATTGATTGATCGGGTGCGCCTCAACCTGGTGAGCAAACTCACCCAAGACCTGCGTAGCCCCTTGACCACAGTCCTGGGTATGGCCACCATGCTGAGTCGAGAAATCTATGGCCCCCTAACGCCAAAACAACGAGAATACACCGACATTGTGCACCGCAGCAGCCAGACCCTAATGACCCTGGTGGATGAAATTATCGATCTCAGCCCGGTTGAAACCACCCTTCCAGACCTGGTCCCGACCCCGGTGGATATTGAGGTACTAGGCCAGCAGGTGCTCACGACCCTCAATCCCCTAGCCGAAGCCAGCGCCCAAACCCTGATGCTGACCCTAGAGCCCAACGAAAACCACTGGATTTTAGACCAGCGCACGGTGAAGCAGATCCTCTATCACCTGGTCTTTAGCATCATGCAGGTGGCCGGAGACAATAGCACCCTGCGCGTTCACGCCTGTCGTCGAGGGCAGGCGTTATCCCTAGGCCTATGGGTGTCCAACCCCTGGCTAGGGGAAGGGCTACCCCAGGAGGTGATCACGACCTTCCATCGCCTTGGGCCTGCGGTCGGTGCAGCCCCTGGAACCAGCTCTACCGATATTCCCAGACCGTTGCTGGGGCTGCTCTTGAGCCAGCACCTGGCCCAGCGCCATGGGGGGAATATTAAGGTGCAAGGCAATGCCGATAGTAGCTATCGGCTGCTGGTGCTGCTGCCGGTCATGGATGCGGCCACCGCCCGGGCTGAGGCCAGCCAGGGCCAGCCAGAGGTCGGGGTCCACCGGTCAACCTGGCCATAGCGTCCCGGCTCAAGGTTTACATAAATTTAACCAGAAGGCGGCCTTTTCTTAAGCTACAGCCGACATGATTAGCGTTTGATGCCATTGGCGGCCCCCTGCGGTGCTCCCGCTACCCTAGCCGCACGCCTTTAGGTGAGCGACTGGGGCAGCGGGCGTGACGGTTGGGTTGACCGTGGTTGTTGGCCTATCAGTGCGTTTCGTTGGCCCTGTCGTGCAAAAACTACCCTCCGGGTTGCCTCCCCTGTCAGGTGTGCAAGAGCGCATTCTGCTGATTGACGACGAAGACTTGATTCGTGAAACCGTAGCCATGGCGCTGACGGAGGAAGGGTATCAGGTGGTCGCCGCCGACTCTGGTCAGTACGCGGTCGATCTCTTGTTTCCCCCGCCGGGCGAGGGCGGGGCGGGGCTAGAGGTAGACCTGGCCATTGTGGATTTAATGCTGCCAGGGGTGAATGGCCTAGATATCTGTCGTTTGATGCGCCATCACAACCTGGACACGCCCATTTTGATTTTGAGCGCCAGGGGCACCGAGATGGATCGGGTGGTGGGGCTGGAGGTCGGGGCCGACGACTACCTGCCCAAACCCTTTGGCATGCGAGAGCTGATTGCTCGCTGTCGCGCCCTCCTGCGTCGCCGCCAGTGGACATCCACCCAAACTAACACCACCGTGTTGACCTACCGAGATATTGTTCTTTACACCACGGAGTTTAGGGTGCTGGTGGGTGGACAGGAGGTGAACCTATCACCCAAGGAGTTTCGCATTCTCGAGTTGTTTATGCAGAGTCCTAACCGGGTATGGTCTCGGGAAGAGCTGATTCAGATGATTTGGGGAGCCGACTTTGTGGGCGATCGCAAGACCGTAGACGTCCACATTCGCTGGCTGCGCGAGAAGATCGAGACTGACCCAGGCCACCCCCAGTACGTGACAACCCTGCGGGGGTTTGGGTATCGGTTCGGGTAAAAAGCAGTGGGAATTAGCCTTGGGAGCCCATGGTAAACCCGTCGGGCATAATGGTGCCTTGCACATCGGTACGCCGTAGGTTGGTGTAGTCGAGCTTGGCGTTAATCATCACGGCATCGGTGAGGTCGGCACCGCTGAGGTTTGACCAACTGAGTCGGGTACGGTAGAGGGTTGCCCCGCGTAGGTTAGCGCCCCGCAGCGAGCTCCAGCTCAGGTTGGCTCCCCGTAAATTGGCCTGGGACAGGTTGACGTTGACCAGGTTGGTACTCAACAGCTTGGCCCGGCTCAGATCGGCCTCCTGTAGGTCGGCTCCTTCTAGGGTAGCTCCGGCCAGCAGCGCCCCCACCAGGCTAGCGCCCCGCAGAATCGCCCGGTTCATCAGGGCGTTGGTCAGGTTGGCGTGCTCTAGGTTGGCCTCGGATAAGTCTGTCGCCAGCATTCTGGCTCGGCTCAGGCTGGCTTCGACCAGAACCGCATGGTGCAGGGTCGCGTGGTCAAGAATGGCTTCGTTGAGGTTGGTATCTCGCAGCACGGCCTGGTTCAGATTGGCGCGCACCAGGTTAACGCTGCGCATACCTGCTTCGCTCAGGTCGGCCTTCACCAGCTGGGCATCGGCCAGATCAGCCCCGATCAGGTTAGCCAAAATCAGCGTCGCCTGATCAAAGTTGGCGGCGGTGAGCTTGGCCTCGCGAAAATTGGCTCCCACCAGGGTAGCGCCCAAAAAATTAGTATTTTGCAGGTTAGACTGCCGAAAGTTAGCGCCGCTCAAATCTTGGTGGCTGAGGTCAACTCCGATCAGCTGAATGCCGCGAAAGTCTCTTTCCCCTGACCCATAGCGCTCCAATAGGTCCGCGGTGTTCATATCCACGGGTAGGTCGATGGGTTGGGAACTAAAGGGAGAGGTTTCCAAAAACAATCCTCAACGTGTTATGGCGATTAGGTTAGGGGTTGAGCCCCTAGCCGCCCTGGGGTGATATCTCCAGGCCAAAGCAGGCTATGGAGAGGTAGATAGGTCGCCCACCCGCTTCAGGCTGATATCTTTAAGAAGCATGAGTAGCCTGCTGGTGGTAAACGTTGACTCAACCCTGGGCTACTTTCCTGGGCTACTTTGAAGTTGAACGCGGCTGCCCCTGGGCCGACTGTCTGGTTTACTCGGCAACGCACCATCGAGCCATCGGCCCAGGCCAATTTATCCAGAGCGATCGCCTACCTCTATTCAGCGTATCCGAGCTAGAGCCTCTATGGGTAGAAAAACTATTTTCTAGGCCATTTAGCCCATGATGATAAGGGAGAATAATTCTCCTAGGCAGGCTCCGGGGCAGCCTGCCTAGGGTCTATCGTTAGAACTCAAGAATGGCGAGCCAAGGACAATTCTGGTAACGAAAATACCGAAGCATTTTGATTCCTCGCCAGGGCGCAGGGCTCTGCGCCCCTACCGGGGTTATCTTCTTTCCCAGAAATTTCCCCAGAAATTTCCCCAAAAATTACCTAAGATCAGGCTTTTGAGGGAAAATCTAAATCTGTGGCGCTGTGGTCTTGGTGCCCCATTCTCCCCACGACCGGCGAGAGCCCTGCCACACATTCCCATGACTCGCCCGTGACTCGATAATTATTACCCGTAGAGGAGCAACCATGCCCGATAATCCCAGAAGCCAGGTGGTGACCCAGGGGGTACAGCGCACCCCCAACCGCGCCATGCTGCGCGCCGTCGGCTTTGGCGACGCCGATTTTACCAAGCCCATTGTGGGCATAGCCAATGGCTTTAGCACCATTACCCCCTGCAACATGGGTCTCGATGGGCTCGCCCGCCGAGCCGAAACCGGAGTGCGGGCCGCCGGAGGCATGCCGCAGTTGTTTGGCACCATCACCATTAGCGATGGCATTTCCATGGGTACCGAGGGGATGAAATACTCCCTGGTGTCGCGGGAGGTGATTGCCGACTCAATCGAAACCGTGTGCAATGGCCAAAGTTTGGACGGGGTGCTGGCCATTGGTGGCTGCGACAAAAATATGCCCGGTGCCATGATTGCCATGGCCCGCATGAATATCCCGGCAATTTTTGTCTACGGCGGCACCATTAAGCCCGGCCACTACGACGGCGAAGACCTCACCGTGGTGAGTGCCTTTGAGGCGGTGGGGCAGTACAGCGCCGGTAAAATTAGCACCGAACGGCTGATGGCGGTGGAGCGCAACGCCTGTCCGGGGGCGGGGTCCTGCGGCGGCATGTTCACCGCCAACACTATGTCGTCGGCCTTTGAAGCCATGGGTATGAGCCTGATGTACTCGTCGACCATGGCCGCTGAAGATGCGGAGAAGGCCGATAGTGCCGAAAAGTCGGCCCAGGCCCTGGTCAACGCCATTCGTCAGCAGATTTTGCCTAGCCAAATCTTGACCCGCCAAGCCTTTGAGAACGCCATTGCGGTGATTATGGCCGTGGGCGGTTCCACAAATTCGGTGCTGCACCTGTTGGCGATCGCCAATGCCATTGACGTTGACCTCACCCTTGACGACTTCGAGACCATTCGCCAGCGGGTGCCGGTGCTCTGCGACCTCAAACCCTCCGGTCGCTACGTGGCCACCGACCTCCATCGGGCCGGGGGCGTGCCCCAGGTGATGAAAATGCTGCTCAGCCAGGGGCTACTCCACGGCGACGCCCTCACCATTACCGGGCAAACCCTGACTGAGCTGCTGGCCGATATTCCCGACCAGCCCCGGGCCGATCAGGACGTGATTCGCCCCTTCGACAACCCCATGTACGCCATTGGTCACCTGGGTATTCTCAAGGGCAACCTGGCTACCGAGGGGGCCGTAGCCAAGCTAACCGGCATCAAAAATCGCCAGATTACCGGGCCAGCCCGCGTATTTGAGTCGGAGGAAGCCTGTCTGGATGCCATTTTGGCCAAGGCGATTCAGCCGGGCGATGTGATTGTGGTTCGCTACGAAGGGCCCAGGGGTGGCCCTGGCATGCGCGAAATGCTGGCCCCCACGTCGGCCATCATTGGCGCAGGGCTAGGCGACTCGGTGGGGCTGATCACCGACGGGCGCTTCTCCGGCGGCACCTACGGCATGGTGGTGGGCCACGTGGCTCCGGAGGCCGCTGTGGGCGGCACCATTGCCCTGGTGCAGGAGGGTGACTCCATCACCATTGACGCCGACCACAATCTGCTGCAGCTCAATGTCTCGGAGGCCGAGCTGTCCCAGCGGCGGGCCGCTTGGGTCGCCCCGATCCCCCGCTACCGACGCGGCATTTTGGGCAAGTACGCCAAACTGGTGGCGTCGAGCAGTAAGGGCGCCGTGACCGATATGGATTTGTTCTAAACCCATGCCGCGATCGCTACTCACTCTGCTGCGTCGTCGCCTGTTTTGGCTCACCCTGTTGCTGACGGTGTGGCTGCTGTGCAGTGGCCAGGCCCAGGCCGGAACCCTCGCCGATCTTCCGGCCTGGGGCATCCGGTCGACCCTGCCAACGGCCCAGGGTGACCTGGTTTACCCCGACTGGCTACGGGGCAATTGGCAACTGACCAGTACCCTCGCCTCCCCCTAGGGCTTCAACCCGCCCTCATTGACCAGGGCCAGGGCGGTGCGCCAGACCATATAGCCGTCTTGGTTGAGGTGCAGGCCATCGCTGGTCAAATCAGCGCGCAGGTAGCCATCTCCATTGACAAACAGGGGGTAGAGGTCGAGGTAGTCGGCTCCGGTTTCTGCTGCCACCAGCTCAAGCTGGCCGTTGACCTCCTGAATCAGCTCGGGGGGAATCGCGCGCAGGCGATCGCGCCCTTCCCAGGTGGCCGCCTCACCGCCGTGGGGCAAAATCGACTGCACCACTATGCGGGCCTGGGGGTGGGTCTGGTGTAAGTAGTCCACGATCTTGCGCACGTTGTACACCAGATCGGCCTTCGATCCGCCCCAGATCAAGTCGTTAATCCCCACCATAATGAAGACCGCCTCCGGGGAGGTGTCATCGAGCAGGTAGAGGCGATCGCGCAGCCCCCCCGAGCTTTCCCCTGAGATCGCTTGGTTAATCCAAGTCCTGCGCCCTGGCAGCATACTGGCCGGAAACCACAGCGTCAGGGAGTCGCCCAGCAAAATCGTCTGGTGCGGAGCATTGATATCGACCGCCGCCTGGGCCTCTGCCGCCAACAAGGCCACCCACTGCTCATAATCAAGGGTGTGGCGCTGCCCCAACTCGGGCTCCAACGGTGCGACCGCCGCCGACTGATCGGCCGCAAAGGCATTGGCCGAAGACAAGACCGCATCTC
>JAIXUR010000174.1 GCA_027483425.1 Cyanobacteriota bacterium
AACTGGGTATTCCCTGGTGCTATGGGTCCTCTGGCTACCGTCAGTAGCCTAAGGGCCCTAGGATATGGGCCCTGGATATAGGCCCTGGGGTATGGGTTACCCCAAGCCCCTGCCCAGGATCGAGGACAACGCTCTCGGATGTTTTAAATAACCTCTGGGAGTATTCCATCTAAAAGACCTCCTGGCAACGTCAGTGACCTCGGCCCGTTGGGCCTGGAGACGGGCAACCTCGGATCAGGCTTTAGCTGGAACAGGCTAAGGATAGTTGGTTTTCAGACCTTTAGGAGACGGTAATGGAGGATTCCTCCACTTCCTTTGACGATATTCGGGCCCCCCTCAAGTTGCTGTTATTTATTGACAAGCGGCCCAGCCTAGCGGCCCAGGTGCGACAGATTAAGGAGTATCTAACCACCCTTGAAACGGATTTCGCCTTTAGCCTTGAGGTCGTCGATATTGGCGAGCAGCCCTACCTGGCCGAGCACTACAAACTGGTGGCCAGTCCGGCACTGCTTAAAATTGCCCCGCCGCCCCAGCAAATGCTGGCCGGCAGCGACATCGTCAACCAGCTAGAGCGCTGGTGGCCCAAGTGGCAACAGGAGCATCTGGCCAGTCTAGAGCTGCTCTCCACGGACTCGGATACCTTAGCCAATTTTGCTGACGAGACCACCAACCCCCTGGCCTATTCCGCTGAGCTCATGAAGCTGTCTGACGAAATCTTTCGTCTCAACCAGACCAAGGAAGAGTTAGAAGCTCAGCTGCGGTTCAAAGACCGGATTATTTCTATGATGGCCCATGATCTGAGGAATCCCCTCACGGCGGCATCCATTGCTGTTGAGACCCTGGAACTGGGCTATTCCCCCAACCAAACTCGTCAGCTTACCCTCAGCCCGGAACTCACAGGGCAGCTGCTAAAACACGCCAAGACCCAGATTCGAGCCATCAATCGCATGATTACGGACATTCTGAAGGCGGCGCGGGGAGCCTCGATGGAGCTTCAGCTCTATCCCCAGGAGCTCGATTTGCCCTCCCTCTGCCTGGAGGTGGTCGATGCTTTTCAGAACCGGATTGACGCCAAACAGCAGCGCCTCACCACCGAAATTCCCCAGGATTTACCGACGGTCTACGCCGACGGCACCCAGGTCAAGCGCGTGGTCACCAACCTGCTCGACAATGCCATTAAGTACACCCCCGCTGGGGGCAGCGTGTCCATTGTGGCGCTCCACCGCACCACCCAAAAGGTACAGGTCACCGTGACCGATACGGGGCCAGGCATTCCCTCCGAAAACCGCGACCACATCTTTGAAGAAAGCTATCGCCTCCAGCGAGACGTCACCGAAGAGGGCTACGGGCTAGGCCTAGCGCTTTGCCAGCGAATCATTCGGGCCCACTACGGTCAAATCTGGGTCGACTCAGCCCCAGGCGACGGTAGCTCCTTCTACTTCACGCTGCCGGTCTATCGGGCGTAGAGCTGGAGGCGGTCAACCCCGTCAAACAACAGCGCCAAACCCCAGGGCCTATGGCAAGATAGGGGCCATGGTCAAGCGTTTTTTCCACCGATTTAGCCTCCGTCCCTGGGCGAATGGCCTGGCGGTTTATGGTCAGGGTCGCCTCTGGCAAGAGGTATGGCACCAGGCCCAGCGATCGCGCTGGGCCGAGGCGGCGGCGGCGGTGGCTTTTTTCTGGCTGCTGGGGTGGCTGGGGGGTGGCTTTGTGGCGTTGCACCTGGGCCAGGGGGCGGGGCGATGGCTGCCGCCGGGACTGTTGGGGCTGGCCCGTAGCTTGCAGATGGGTTTGGCGATCGCCGATGCCGATCCCAATGCCCAAATTCTGGGGCGATGGGCGATGGGCCTGATCGGCCTGGGAGCCTGGTTCTGCCTGGTGACTGGCACCCAGCGCCTGGTGCAGGTTGTGGCCCTGATCTATGGCAGCCCCGCTCGTCCACCCGACTGGCGCACCCGACTGTTGCCCTGGGGGCTGACGCTGCTGGGCCTCGGGGTGACGGCCCTTGTATTTAGCCTAGTGGGCCAGGATGGGGCCTGGGTTGCCCCGAGCCCGGCTCGGTGGCTAGAGCGCCTGGGGCGTTGGGTCGTGGCCCTCGGGTGTGTGGGTCTAGGGCTAGCCCTGGGGTATCGCCTGGTGCCTCGGCGCTGGGTGCCGGGGCTACCCCTGGGGCCAGGGGTGAGACTCGTCCTCGCCCTGGGGCTGACCATGATGGCCCTCCGGCATTGGGGGGTGCAGTGGCTGACCCGCCAGGGGTTGGCCTACGATCTCTTGCTGGCTCTCGGCCTCAGCTTGGTGACGACCTACGGGTTGATTCTTTTGGTGCCCCTAGGGGCCCAGGTCAACCTCAGCGCCCTGCGTTACCAGAGAACGGGCGATCGCCCCTGGACTATGGCGTCTCCGCCGCCCCCGCCACCCTCCTTTGAGTCATTTAAAATCAAACGCCGAGAGTGATCCTAGGACTCCTAGGCCCTGACCCCAGGCCCTAACGAATGCGTTGCAGACTACTGACAATGCCCAGACCAAAGCACAGCAAAATCAGCACCCAGATCACAAGCCCCGGCACAAAGGCCAGCACCGATAGCCCCCGTAATATCCACACCAATGCCGTCAGCCCCAGGGCCGCTAAAAATAGCTTGGTCAATGGCTGTAGCGGGTAGCGACGACCCATGGTGGGGATAACTCCGTTTGTAAAGCTTGTACCAGGCTACGTAGGATACTGAAAGTTGTTAATAAAAACACCGTAATGATACTACAGTTGCTTAGGCATTCCCACGCACCCTGGCCTTAAATGGAGGAGCCAGCACGGGGGAGTATCGGTTGGTTGACCCCGGTTTAGGTCAGCGTTATAGAGAGAGACGATGACGGCCCAGGGCTGATTTTAGGCCATCGCCCCATGGAGTTTGCGATCGCCATTTGGGCCAGCCATCGGATCGCGTTGTTAGTGAGGAGTGAATCAGTGGTTATCAGTGAAACGCAGATTGTCCGTGACGTCACGCAGGCAAAAGGGTTTTTAGATCAGTTTTCGCCGAGCGATCAAGTGGCTCTGCTGCAGGGAGATGTACTGCTGACGCCTCAAACTAGCACCAGTGGTGGAGCCGTGACCGCCCACATCTACGTGCCCCTGGCCCGGCCCCAGATCTGGCCCCAGGTGACTAACTACAGCCGCTGGACTCAGTTCTTTCCCAATATTGTTCACAGCGAGGTGCTAGAGACGGTGAAAACCGCCACCCAGCGCTACCGTCGCCTCTATCAGGTGGGGCACAAGGGGTTTATGGTGCTCACGGCCCAGGTGGAAATTTACCTGCGCGTGGTGGAGACTGTCTGTGAAGGCATTCAGTTTCGCCTAGAGCGGGGCACGTTTTCGCACTTTGCCGCTGACCTCCATCTGCAAGACTTTAACCAGGGCACCCTGCTGAGCTACTCAGTGCAGGCCGCTCCGACGATTCCGGTGCCTGGGTTCCTGATCGAGCAGGCCATGAAGATCGACCTGCCCGGTAATATGAAGCAGATGCGGCGCGTGCTGTGCGCCCGCTGTGGCGTGGCGTAAAAGATTACTGGCTGGACGGCCCCCCGCTACCGGTGGCGCTCTACAAAGGATCGCCCCGCAGACATGGCGGCACTGCTCGTCGTGTAAAAGGTGCCGTCGCTGAGCACGTCCAGGCCAGGATTTACAACCCAGCATTGGTAGCCCCGGTCTTGGTTATGGCTGACGCCAATAATCCAGCCGGTTATGGCCGATACTTGCACCATCGAATCTGCCTCCATGGCCGTATTCTCCCGTGGGCCTAGGATCTGCGCTCACACCACCCCAGCTGGACGAGACCGGCTGGATCTCGACAGGGCTCAGCGCTTGCGATGCTATGGTAAATCAGATCCCCCCCGGCGGGGGGAAACTCCCTGACTTTCTTCTGATTTACCCTGGATTGTTCGCTACTTGGTACCTCGCCCCATGAGCAATCAAACCCTCAACCTCGACGATCGCCTGTACCGCTACCTGGTCGACCACTCGGTGCA
>JAIXUR010000284.1 GCA_027483425.1 Cyanobacteriota bacterium
GTGTTGTCGGCGGGGTTGGAGTCCATAAAGATGCCGCCATCCAGGGTTAACGACTTCAGGTTTTGAGTACTCTGGATTTGAATGGTTGCCATCTGTGGGCTATCTTTCCAAATTCGCGGATTTTGCCGGAAGCTGGCTTGGGAGCCATCGGCATAGACGACCTGGACATCAAACGGCATCGCCATGCCGCCCAGGTTCTCGACTTGCAGGGTGTATCCGCCATTGGTTGTCTGCACGCTCTTAACCGCCAGATCCAGGTAGTTGTAGCTAAAGAACCAGTTGTTGAAAAACCAGTTGTAGTTCTCACCTGAAGCATCGTTGAAGGTGTTGAACATATCCCAGGGCAGGGGATGTTTACCATTCCAGCGAGTCATAAATTCGTGCAGCGCTTGCTTAAACGCGACATCGCCCATCATGTCTTTTAGGGCTAAATATCCTAGCGCTGCCTTGCCGTAGGGATTGAGGCCGAAAGCAAGACTGCCTGCCCCAAACAGCGTATCGTGGGGCGTGATGATGGGAAGATCAGTGACCCATCCTGGGAGTGACCAGAGCGATACCCTAAAGGACTTAAAGAAGGCGATCGCCTGCTCTTCCCCCATATCCTCTTTGGCGAGCAGGTGCTCAAAGGCCGTTGTCCAGCCCTCATCCATAAAGGGATAGCGCTTTTCATTGATGCCCATGTAAAACGGGAACCAGGAGTGCAGCAGTTCATGGGACGCGACGAAGCGCGTCATCGTATAATCTGGATTACCGTCCGGATCCATATGGGATGCGTCATTGACCATCATGGGATACTCCTCATCGGCCCCTTCAGTGCCACCGAGGATAATGCTGGTCTTGCTGTAGGGGTAGGGTACTCCCGGATATTCGGTCGAAGCCCAGGCGAGCGTTCGTTTGCCAAACTCGACCATGCGGGTAAAGTCTTTCGCCGCTTCGGTATAGGCAGACTGCACGCTGGCTCGGCGGCTGGTTGCCGGATCGACCACGACGCTGCCAGCATCCCAAATGTAGTGGTTGCTCAAGGCAATGGCGATGTCTGCCACGTTGTTGGCCTGCCATTTCCAGGTGACGGTATCACTCTGGGCCGTGACTCGCCCCTGTTCGAGTTCGGCGGGTTGGGCGATATTGATCACGCGATCGCTCGTGAAGCTCTCTTGCAGGCGCTGGGCATAGGTGGGCTGGAGGACTTCCTGCGGATTCAGCAAATCTCCTGTCGCCCACACCACATAGTTTTTGGGCACGTTGACCTCAAAGGTGTAGTCGCCAAAATCATTGTGAAACTCACGCCCCAGGGTAAACGGAGTAATATCCATACCACTGGTATCGTTGTAGGGATGCACTCGCGGGAAAAAATAAGCCAGGAAGAAAGTGGTTTGATCGATTGCCCCTTCCTTCCAACCCCCTTGTACGGTGATGTCGTAGCGCCACCGGATCGAGAAGGTGATTGACCCACCGGGTGGCAATGGCTGTTCCAGCCGAACCAGGTGCAGGGTACTTCCTGGCGTGTTAATTGCAGCATTGGGATCGTTCGGATCGTTCCACGCTTTTACCTGACCATTGATGCGGAACTCATCAACCTGAATTCCAGAGGTCAAAAATGCCTCATCAACGGCTATTTCCCGCATCGCTTCCGGTCTATGGGCATCCATATAAAGCCGAAATGGAATGTCAGGAAGGGGATCGGGGCTATTGTTGAAGTAGGTAATCTCTTCGGTGCCTGATACCGTGCGATCGGGCGGCATCGCGGTGATGCTCATCTTGTAGGTAGAGCGATTCTGCCAGTAGTTTTCTCCCGGTCTGCCGTCGGGGCTGCGGGTTTGCTTGCTGTAGGCTTGCCGGACAAAGCGAGGCATATACAGCGTTGAGGAAGCTGGGGTGTGCCTGATTTCCCATGATCCACCGCTGGAGGATGGGGCGATCGCATCGGGTGGTGGTTGCTGCGCGGAAACCAGAGCGGTGCCAAAAAACGCGAGGATTAATCCGGCACAGAAAAAGGCAATGGCTTTCTTAATAGATGATTTCATGGGACGTGAATGACTCCAGAGAGGGGCAAGGGGGAGCAGCCAGATGTCTTGGGAAGGTTGGGCTGGGGCGCAAACCCCAACCGACTCAAACGACCATCCATACCGGACTCAGGCTAAGGTTTTACGTGGCCAGGACGGTGGCACAATCTTGCCGCGCCGCACCGCCAGAATCAGCATGACCACGGTGAATGTCGTCGCCACCAGGACGGCGATCAGCGATCCCTCCATGCCAGCGCTGCCGCCGGTGAGCCGTTCCGGGCCTTGGAGGGTGGCCTTGAACAGACCCGGCATTTGATCGCTGCCAGATATGGGGCCGGAGTAAACCTTGCCCATCGTGTAGTTCCAGGCGAGGTGGAGACCAATGCTCATCCACAGGCGGCGGGTGACCATAAAGGGCACGGCCAGCATCGGACCGTACACGATGGCGATCGCCGCAACGCCTGCAAAGGTCTCACCTTCGTTTCCACTGTGCACATAGCCAAACCACACGGACGAGACGACGAGCGCCACCCAGCCACCGAACACGTTCTCAATGATGCGAAACACCACGCCCCGGAACAGCAACTCCTCGCCGAAGGGGGTTGTCACTGTCCCCCATGTCACCGTGAATAAGTTCTGCCAGCTAGCGATACCCTCAATGCGGTAGAGACCGAGGGCCATGGCGATCAAAAAGCAGACGGTCATCAGACCGAAGCCGAGCAACAGGCCGATGCCGAGTTCGCGACCCATGCCGAGCAGGGACAGTTCGCTGACGGGTCGGCGTTCTACGAAATGCGCGTAGCTCCAATACACAAGCAGCATGTTCCCGATGATGAACAGGCCAATGACCAGGGGCATTGTCGGACCTAATGAGACGATCAGGGGTGCTCCTGAGCCTGATGCGAACAGCGTCATATACGCGTTGCCTGACCAATGGGCGTAGAACACGAGGTTGTAGAGCACCAGCAGGCTGACAAACGGGTTCCGCAGGATACGCAGTAACAGGCGGATTCTTGACTCGGTGCGTGGATCCATTTTTGAATCGGCTTGGGTATCCATGGATGATCTCCAGTTAGGAAGGGTTACGGGTTCAGGTTACTGGCAGGTGGCAGCACAAACTCCGGGAACAGATCGGCGGTGCAGCTCGTATCGGGGGTGCGCTCCGGGTTATTCACAAAGGCAACCCCAATATCTTTCGCGCACTGGGAGAACCCGATCGCCCCGTGACCTGTACTTGAAAATTCCACATAGGTGCCGTTGTGCAGTCCCTCCATCACCTGCACGGCCAATTCGCTATTGGTCTGGGTGTCGTAGCGGCCTTGCAGCACCAGGGTGGGGATGCGGCTGGTGGTCGGGGTGCGTTCGCTGGCGGGGGCGGGTTCCACGGGCCAGAACGAGCAGACATCGTGCTGTTCATGGGCACTTTTCAGCGCACTGACCCCCAGTTGGGGTATCAACATCTGGCTGTAGACGGTCTGAGCGAGATCTATATCGGGGCGCTCTTCGCGGCAGTGGAAGGTACGCAGCATCCCCCAGGTCACTGGGTTATCAACGCCGGGTAAAGAGGAGTCGGTGAGGGCAGCGACCACGTCGTACACATGGCGCACTTCAATGTCGGACATAGCATTGACGGCAGCGGTGAGGCGGTTGGCGGTGTCGCCCGTAAATTCTTCGGCCACAAAGGTGAGCAGGGTCTCCCGGTTGCGTGGGGTCTCCAGGTAGCCGACCCCAAAGAAATTAGCCAGCAGCAAGGCTTTCTCCGCTTCGGGCAGAGTATCGGCCACGGCTTGCACCTGCTGCACCCACCGACTGGCAGGGCGACTGGTTTCGGCGGCGGCGGCACGGGCTCGCAACAGGTCTTCGGCCTTCACTTCAAAGTCGCTGGCTTGCAGGCGATAGCTCTCCGGTGAGGCTTCCAGTGTGAGGGGCGCGGGTTCGCTGGCCGCCAACGTTCCGGTAACGACCCCGACAAAGGTGGTGGTTTGGCCCCGCTCTAGCTCATGGACAATCAGCGGCAGATAGGGGGCAACCTGGCTGGGGTGCCCGTTCATGGTGTCGATCAGGTTGGCAAACTCTGCCGGGGTGACGCGATCGAGGTTGGTGGGTTGGGTAATGGGTTCGGCCAGGGGAATCGGCGCTTCATCCAGTTTGGCCAGCAGAGCCTGGGTGCGCTCGGTCAGGTTGGGGTAGGCGGCGGCGCAGGCGGCATCGGCTTCGCAGTCGGCCACCAAGTTAAGGAAGCTGACCTCCCGAGAGCGGACGTTTAA
>JAIXUR010000559.1 GCA_027483425.1 Cyanobacteriota bacterium
CAACTCTTTTAGGTGTGAGATAACCATGAACAAACGAGTATTTTCGGCGCTGATCGGGGCTGGTCTTGGGGTTGCTGCCCTGGGGAGGGCGGTCATGGCGGGAGACCAGGCGATCGCCCAAACCGAGCCTGAGTCGTACAACTGCCTGACCCGCGAGGTATTTACCCCGGAGAAAAAGGTTTGGTGTGATCGCTGGAACACCCTGCAAAATGGCACCTATCGGGTGCCCACGGGCGCTGGCCCCGAGCCCATGTTTGAGACTGTGACCCTAGACAACGGCGAGTACAATCGCCCCGGCGAACTGCTGGTCAGCCTGGCCAACGAGCCTAACTGGATGGCCTTTGGCGATCTCAACGGCGACGGTAAAGAGGATGCTGCCGTCATCTTTGGGGTAGCTGAAGGCGGGGGCTCCGCCATCGTTACCTACCTGACGGCAGTAATGGATATTGACGGCGCAGCCCAGGCGCTGGAGCCGGTGACCCTGGGCGATCGCATTCTGCTCAACGGCCCTACCACCATCGCCGATCAGCGCATTAACGTCTCGCAGCTGACCCAAACCGAGGTGATTAACCGCAGCTTTGTGGCCGACAGCACTAGCCTCAGCGAACTGGCTCAGTTGCCTAGCCCCGAGCGGGCCGGGATGCCCGATGGCACCGTGGTCTTTTCCCAGACGGCGACCTACGCCGTGCGGGTGTTCACCGTGGCGGGGCTGCCCCGCATCAACCTGTTTAACCGAACCACGGGACGCCAAGAGCTGAATGGGGCAGAGGCGATCGCCGTATCCTCCGTAGAGGGCATCACCTTTACCCACGCGGGCTCTACCACCGCCGGTCAGCCCTCGGTGCAGGTCAGCATTGCCCCCAACGGCGCTCAAACTATCGAGGTCAACGACATTGTGCAAACCAACTCCGCCAGCGTCACCGGTACCGTCACCTACCTGCCCCGTATCGCCATGCCCCCCAGCGCCGTTTTAGAGGTCAGCCTGGTGGATGTCAGCCGGGCCGATGCGCCAGCCATCGTCCTGGCCTCCCAGAGCACGGTGTTTGGCGATCGGCAGGTGCCGATTCCCTTTGAGCTGGTGTACAACCCCGATCAGATCGACCCGCGCTTTTCCTACGCGGTGCAGGCTCGCATCCTGGTCGATGGGCAGCTGCGCTTTATCAATACCAGCCGCTTTGGGGTGATTACCCAGGGCCACCCCACCGAGATTGAGGTACAGGTTGACCCGGTTTCTCGCTAGAACCGATCGGCCGCCGAGGTCTTGCGGTAGCCGCCTAACCCTTGGTGGAGGTGCCCTTTAAAAAGGGCCAGGTAAAGTAGAAGGTGGTGCCTTCGCCCAGGGTAGAGGTCAGGCGCACGTGGCCATTCTCGGCTTCCACAATTTTTTTCACCACGGCTAGGCCAACGCCGGTGCTTTCAAAGTCGTCGCGAGCCTTGAGGGTCTGAAAGATGGTGAAAATTTTGTCGTGGTGCTGGGGGGCAATGCCGGGGCCATCGTCGGCCACGGCAAACTCCAGCCAATCGTCCTGGGCTTGCCAGCTAATTCGCACGGTGCCGCGATCGCGGTGATGGTGCTTAATGGCGTTGTTAATGAGGTTGGCAAACACCTGACCCAGGGCCGTTTTGTAGGTATAGAGAGACGGCAAATCGGGCGGAATATCGACCTCAAACGGCGCGGGCGGAGCGAGGGAATCTACCACCTCCGCCAGCAGTACATTCAGATCAACCTCGACTAGGCTGCGCTGGCGACGGCCCACCCGAGAATATTCCAGCAGGCCGTTAATCAGGGCTTCCATGCGCTGCACGCGGCTCCGCAAGAGCCCGAGCTGATGGCGGTTTTCGGCCGGAATTTGCCCGGCCAAATCTTCGCCAATCCAGTCGGCGAGATTAGAAATGGCCCGCAGCGGTGCCTTTAGATCGTGGGAGGCGGTGTAGACAAACTGGTCGAGTTCGGCATTGCGCCGCTCTAGTAGGGCGGTGGTGTGGGCTAGCACCATGTTGGTATTAGCCATTTCAGCCGCCCGGCGCAGCAGCTCTTCACGGATGGCTTTGCGATCTTCTATGTCTTCGATAATGGCGATCATCGCAATAGAGTCACCGTTGTCGTCGTTCTCGATGGAGACGGTGACCAGGGTCCAGATGGGGGAGCCGTCCTGGCGCAGATAGCGCTTCTCAAACTGGCAGGAGGTCTCGGCTCCGGTCATGAGCTGCTGGTAGTAGTACTCGTCCTGAGGTTTGTCGGCCGCGTAGGTAATCGACTGAAAGGGCTGATTAATCAGATCGCTCGCCTCGTAGCCCAGAATGTTGCAGAGTTTTTGGTTTACCTGAATCCAAAATCCCTCCAGATTGAGGCGGGCCATGCCCACTGCGGCCTGCTCAAACACCGCCCGAAACCGAGCTTCGCTGGCTCTGAGCGATAGCTCAGCCTGCTTGGGCTGGGTGATATCCTGAATGACACCCACTAGGCGCTGGCTGCGTCCGGCTTGGGCATCGACAAATCGACCATAGGTACTGATCCAGTGCCAGGTGTGATCGGGCCAGCGCAGGCGGTACTGGCCAGCAAACTCAGACTGGTCGGCGATCGCACCACTCACCAGCGCCTCTATAGCCGGTAAGTCGTCAGGGTGAACCCGCTCCGCCCAGGCCCCGAAGGTTGGGGTGGTGGTGCCAGGTTCTAAACCCATAATCCGCTCGATCTGGGCCGACCAGATTTGACTTTCGCTGTCCAGATACCAGTCCCAAGTCCCCATTTGGGCCGCGCTGAGGGCCAAATTTAACCGCTCTGCGGTATCTTGTAGGTCATCTTTGGCCTGCTGTAGGGTGATGCGATCGCGCCGCTCCTGCTCTAGCAGGGTTTCGATCTGTTGGGTCGCCTGCTCGAGGGCGGTGGTGCGACGCTGCACCCGATCCTCCAGGGTTTGGTTGAGCTGGCGCACCTCCGTTTCGGCATTGCGCAGATCGGCTTCGGCCTGCCTGCGATCGCCAATCTCATCCTGTAGAGCCTGGTTCATGTCTAGCAATTGGCGCGCATTGGGCAGGGCCAACGCCTGGGGTAGCCGGGGCACTAGCTCTAGTGCTGTGGAGAGCGACAGCAGCGCCGTAGCGGCCTTGACTGTTCCTGACACCCAATAGGTCGGAAACCACAGCGTCCATATCGATAGCAGGTGACTGGCCCCGCAGGAAGCAATAAACGCCGCAAACAGCCAAAACAGTGGTCTAAAAGGGACATCGGGCCGTTGCCGCACAAGGTACACCAGCGCCCCGGCAATAGTCCAGTAGGACAGCGCAATCAACCCATCCGATAACAGATGTAGCCACACTAACCCCGGCTGCCACAGGTAGCAATGCCCATGGGGAATATAGGGCCCCGATAGCCAAGACTGAACCATGGCACTATCTTTCCTTCAGCGATATGGGAGCGATAGGGGGAAACGCTAACCTTCCTGACATACCATGGCCTGCGGTTGCCAGGAGTCCACCTAAGGAAATATCTGTGTCTAAGGTTAGATTTTAGATTTTGGATTCTGAGCGAGGCGAAATTGCCCACGTTGGGTCGGTGGCCTGGAATAGTCTTAAATAGAGAGATTTTCGGGAAAAAAGAAGATATCCCCAGGTAGGGGCATAGGGCTTGCGCCCTTGGGAAGAAGCCAAATACTTGGGTATTGCCGCTGCCAGAATTGTCATAAAGTCTATCCTCGGATAGAGACCTGAGAGGTGAAAAGTCTGTCTGTAGATACGTGCTAATAGCCCGGAAGACCCCCATAATTAGTCCACTCCGGACCATCCTTCGTTATGTTTCAGGCCTCGTTTAGAGCGCTACCTATGACCGACATTCGCATCGTTCTGATTGAAGACCATGACCTGACCCGCCTGGGCCTGAAAGCAGCGCTTCAGCAGGTACCTGGCATGACCGTCGTGGGTGAAGCCGCCAGCGGTAGCCGTGGCCTCAGCCTGCTCGAAACCGAGCGTCCCGACATCGCCATCGTTGACATCGGCCTACCCGACATTGACGGTATTGAGGTGGTGGAGCGCCTTCGCCAAGCCCAGATTGGCCTCGAGGGTGCCCCTACCCGGGTACTGATGCTGACCATGCACGACAGCGAGGCGGCGGTCATGGCGGCCTTTGCCGCCGGGGCCGATTCTTACTGCATGAAGCAGACCGAGCTCGGCGATCTAATTGTGGCCGTGCGCGAGACCTACGAAGGCAATTCTTGGATCGACCCAGCCGTGGCCAGCGTAGTGCTGCGCCAGGTGCGTAAGATCCCGGCGGGGGCCGCCGTGGGCAGCCGCACCGTATCGATCGAAGCGATCGAGCCTGAGTTTGAGCAAATTTTAGAATCGTATCCGCTGACTGAGCGTGAGCTCGAGATCTTAGAGCTGATCGTGTCGGGATGCAGCAATGCGGAAATTGCCGAGCGCTCGTACATCACCGTCGGTACCGTCAAAACCCACGTGCGCAGCATTCTCAACAAACTGGGGGTAGACGATCGCACTAAAGCCGCCGTCCGCGCTCTGCGATCGGGCCTGGTTACCTAGCGCGATCCCTGGAGCACATCCCTGGGGCCCTAGGACGGCATCAACTGTTTGTTAGACTAAGGGAACTCCAACGCTACCTTACCCCCTGCAAGGATTCTCTGGCATGACGGTTGCACCTTCACCGACCCCGCTGATCAAAACCACCGACCTGCTGCTGCGGGACTACGCGCCCCCCCGCGATCGCTTTGACAGCACCTGGGAGGCCACCCTATCTACCCTGCTGGGGCTGGGCCGAACCGCCGGGGCCGATTTCGTCGAGTTTTTCCTGGAGCGCAACAACTACATTAGCTGCCAGGCCGAAGACGACACGATTACCAGCCTCTCACCGCGCCTGGTCACCGGGGCGGGGGTGCGGGTGTTTCTAGACAAGGCCGACTGCTACGTCAGCACCAACGACCTGACCTTTAGCGGTCTTCAGGCGGCCCTCGACAAAGCCTTGGCCATTATGGGCCTTACCCTGCCCGGCCCCAGGGCCAACCTGGCCCATATCAATCTGGAGCTGCTGCGCGACTACGCCACCGCCAAGGGCAAAGATAGCTGGCTGGCCCAGTGCAGCTCCATGGCGGAAATGGGCGACGTGCTGCTGGCTGCCAATGGGGCGTTGGCCCAGGCGGCCAGCCACGTCCAGTCGCGCCGAGCCACCTACTTCCGCGACTGGCAAGAGGTGCTGGTGGCCGCCAGCGACGGCACCTTTGCCCGCGACATTCGCCTCACCCAGTCGGTGGGCTACAACCTGCTTTGCGCTGACGGTGAGCATCGCTCGTCCATTGGCCAGCGGGCGGGCGACACCAGC
>JAIXUR010000274.1 GCA_027483425.1 Cyanobacteriota bacterium
GGCCGCCACCTCCCCATCAGTGACGCTCTCTATAGGATGCCTAGGTGGGCTCGTAGGGTGAATTAGGCCCTGATCTATCACCACTTTGCCGATCGCCCTAACCCAGGCCGTAATGCACCATCCGAGCATCTCACCCTGACTCAAATCCAATGCGGGTTGGATTCGAGTCAGGTACATTTGCGGAGCCGTTCACCCTAGTCGTTACGGTTTAACAGCGGGAAGAAGTGGCCGACGGGGCCTTGACCCTGGCCGATCGCCAGCGCGTGTTTGAGGGCGCTGGTGACGTAGGTTTTGGCCGCCTTGACCGCCGCTAGGGGATCTTGGCCCAGGGCGAGGTTGGCGGCGATCGCCGCCGACAGCGTACAGCCCGTGCCGTGGGTATGGATGGTCTCGACAATCTCAGTGGTTAAGACCACCACCTCCTGCCCGTCAAACCAAACGTCGGTGCCGCGTAGTGTAGCAGCCATGCCGCCGCCCTTGACCAGGACGGCGGCGGGGCCCAGCTGATAAATTTTGCGCGCCGCCGCCGTCATGTCAGCTAGGGTAGAAATCTCTAGGCCACTGAGCAACTGGGCTTCGTAGCGGTTGGGGGTAACAATGCGAGCCTGGGGAAGGAGGGTTTTGGTCAGCGTGGCGATCGCCCCGTCGTCAATCAGCTGCGCCCCGGTGCGCGACACCATCACGGGATCCACCACCACGGGCGTTGTCTGGGGCAACGACTCCAGAGCGGTGGCCACCGCCTGAATGATCCCCTGGTTGAGCAGCATGCCGGTCTTCACGGCCTGCACTGCGATGTCGCTCGTTACCGCTTCAAACTGGGCCACGACGGCCTCCGGCGGCAGGGCATCAACCCGAGTGACCCCCAGGGTGTTTTGGGCCGTGACACAGGTAATAGCGCAGGTACCGTGCACTCGGTGAAAGGCAAAGGTGCGAAGGTCAGCCTGAATACCAGCTCCACCGCCGCTGTCAGAGCCAGCAATGGTGAGGGCCGCAGGGTAGGGAGGCGGCAGGGACATAGCTAGCGGTTGTTATTGGGCCGTCGCCGCTGCAAAAATTCAGGGATGTCGAGCCCGGTTCCCAGCCCGCCCGTGCTGCCGCCGCTGGCCGGAGGGTTGAAGGGGGGTGCCGTGAGGGTGCGCTTAAAGGGAGTCACCCGGGCCACTTCGATCTCGGGCTGAGCCACGGCGCGAGTATTAAAGCCGGTGGCGATCACGGTGATGCAGACCTCGCCCTGCATGCGCTCGTCGATCACGGCACCAAAAATAATGTTGGCGTTGGGGTCAACTCCTTCGTAAATGATCTCGGCGGCGGCGTTGACTTCGTGCAGGGTTAGGTCTGACCCACCGGTAATGTTGAACACGGCTCCCGAAGCCCCGTCGATCGAAGACTCGAGCAAGGGAGATGAGATCGCGGCGATCGCCGCCTCCCGCGCCCGTGACTTGCCCGAGCCCACGCCAATACCCATGAGCGCGGTGCCCGCATCGGCCATGATTGCTCGGACGTCGGCAAAGTCGACGTTGACAAGGCCCGGAATGGTAATAATGTCAGAGATGCCCTGTACCCCCTGACGAAGAATGTCGTCGGCGGTGCGGAAGGCCTCCTGAACCGGGGTCTGCTCAGAGATCACCGACAGCAGCTTGTCGTTGGGAATGATAATTAACGTATCGACTCGGCCCTGGAGAGCCGCAATGCCCTCGTCAGCCTGGTTCATGCGACGGCGACCCTCAAAGGTAAAGGGGCGAGTCACAACGCCGACCGTTAGCGCTCCGACTTCCTTGGCCACTTCGGCGACGATGGGGGCGGCACCAGTGCCGGTACCGCCGCCCATACCAGCGGTGATAAACACCAGATCAGACTCTTCGAGCGCCGCCGCAATTTCTTCCCGCGATTCTTCGGCGGCCTTTTGGCCAATGGCCGGGTTGCCCCCAGCGCCTAACCCCCGAGTCAGCTTCTGACCAATGTGCAGGCTATTGGTGATGGTGGTGTTGTCGAGAGCCTGGGCATCGGTGTTCACTGACCAGAACTCAATGCCTGCCAGGCCGCTACTAATCATGCGGTTAACAGCGTTACAACCGCCACCGCCGACCCCAATGACCTTAATGCGGGCGACGCTGCTGGGCAAAGCCGAGTTGTTGGTGTAGATTTCTCCGGGCATAGCTCTGGCGTTGTGGGGGTGATGGGAGTTAGATGTGCTGTGGCTGAACGGGTTGGCAGGGCCTGCAAAGGCGGTCACAGCATCAGCCTTAGGACGCAAATCGAGAGCCTCAGGCTCACCAGGATGAGCCTGGTAGGAACCATAATCAGCGCCGTTGTGGCCAGAACCATTCCCTTGGGGGTCATCGGGGAGCATAGAATTTGAGGCCGTAGACATTAATTACCCGTTCCAGATAACCGAAGATAACACCTAGCCTTAGAAATATGAACCCCGGCTGATTCTAGACAACTATAGAGTACTTCACCGGAAAAAAACAAATCATAGGGGAAAGTCTTAAACTCATTGATTCAATAGCTGCAATAAAGAAAGTCAAGGTCTTCTCCCAGGAGGATTTGGCCTAAATGAATGAGGATCTGCCAGGGGCGGCACTAGGCCCCCGTTCGGCCAGTCTAATTCCGTCCTAGGCGGTTGCGGGGAGGTCGTACCATGACCATCACTTTCCTAGGGTTTGGGTTTATCGCCAGGGGGCGATGCCTCCTCGTCGGTTGGGGGCGGCTCTACCACGGCCACCGAGGGGACATCGGGGTTACTGAGGTCAATCGCATTGAGCTCGGTGGCCGATAGCTGGTCGGGTAGATTCCGCATTTTGTCGAGGGTGGCGAGCTGCTGCTCGAGCTCTTGGGAGTAGGGGCCTAAATAGACCGTGCCTAGAGCGGTTTGCAGCACCAGGTTGTTGGGATCGCGCCAGTCGATCTCGGTAATTTCGACCGGGCTGTTGCGGATGGTTTCGTAGATCTGGGGCCAGTAACGCTTGTATTGGGGCTGCAGGCCCCGCAATTGAAGCGTGGGAAGCTTTGGTGAGGCGCTACCCAGGCCAAAACTGGCTAGGGGCATCCAGGCCCCCTGGGCATCGATAAACCCTGCTTGCAGGTACTGGGTGTCAGGGGCACTGTCGGTGGCGCCCAGGGGCAATACCACCGCCACGGGTACCCGCTCTTGCACCTGCACGTTGAGGCGCGGGGGCAGCAGTTGTCGAGTGACGGCGGCGGTGACAATGGGGCCGCGATCGCTGAGCTGTTGGGCCACAATCTCTGGCTCTACCTTCATCAGTGGCTGAGGATAGCTGAGCGGCATCAGACTTTGTACGGCCTCATCGCTGAGGAGGTGGTTGCCGGTCACGTTAATTTGTTGGGGGCTTTGGATCAGCCAAATGGGGCGGGTGGCCCCCCAAAACATCGCAGCAGTGAGCCCCGAGAGCGCCCAAAACCGCCACAGCAGCTGGCTAATGGAGATCCGCCGCTGGCGGCGCAGACTTTGCCGACGGGTGGTTAATTGATCGCGAGAGAGGGAAGAAACGCGGGTCATGGCGGCAGGGGAAGCTAGGCAAGCCCAGAGGGAATGGTGCCACCTAACGCAGACCTGAGCCCAACGGATCCATTGTCCTCGCTGTCATCGGTCTGCCCTTAGGCTGAAGCCGATTTTAGCGTCTGAAGAGATTGGTGCAACGCTTTTTCCCAGCGACGGGCTAGATCGCTATCGGTAAAGGGAATCCGGTAGGTTTCGTCGCGGTCGGTAGAGAGCACTAAATTAATGGATTGGCCGGTGGGACTGGGCTGATCCTCGGGCACAGGCTGGCCATCAACCTCTAGCTGTAAGGCGGTTACCCCTTGCAGCGATAGGGTGATGAGATCGACTGGCCCCTGGCGGGTAGGGCGTCCCCAGGTCAGGTCATGGCCCCGCTGCCCCAGTATTGAACGAATGTCGTATTTACTGCGGTCAAAATCGGCCGCCCAGGCCTCGTAGGCCTGCACCTTGAGGTATTCGTGCCGACCAGCCCAGGCCAAGGCCATAAACATTCCCAGTAGGGGTAGCCACAGGAGTCCTCGTTCCATAAACAGAGTCTCGTAGGGGTAGACAACCGGACTGTGCCCGGTTAAACCTGGTTAAATCCATGGTACGCCGGGAAAGACGCCCTCAAAAATGTAAAGTCTTGCAACGGCTGGCGACAGAATTTCTTGGGCTCATGGAAAAGTAAGCCTAGGCAATCGATTTGCTGACCCATTGCATTTTATGGAGGCTGGTACATTGGCATTTCTACCTGTTTTGGCTGCAATTCCGACGACGCTTGACTGGAGCCCCAAGGTGGCAGCCGTCATGATCATTTGCAACATTTTGGCGATCGCCTTTGGCAAATTCACCATTAAGTACCCCAGTGCACCGCCAGCGATGCCCTCCCCGAACCTGTTTGGGGGGTTTGGTCTGCCCGCCGTGCTGGCTACCACCAGCTTCGGTCACCTGCTCGGCGCTGGGGTGATTTTGGGGTTGGCTAACCTAGGGGCCCTCTAGGGCAACTTCGAGCCCAATCCTGGATGATATCGGCGATCCAGCCCTGGGATGCTTTGGTCACCGGCATGCCCCAGCTTTGTGATTCCTAAGGGTGTTTACCACTACCGTCAGAGGCGGTGATGGTGAACACCCTACTTTGACCTGGGGTTGTATCGACGATCTTCAGGGAATGACGGGGGCAGACGACGATACCGACTTTTGCTGATGGCGTTCCCAGAAAAAACCGCCGACATTGGCTACCTGGGACAGCAGCAATAGGCTTGACAACAGCACGCCCTGGGGTTGCGACTGTTGAGACAGTGGGTAAGTTAGCAGTTGCCAGTAGAACCGCAGCGGCTCTACTTTAACTGAGCCGTGGGCGCGGTGGGCTTTGACCTGGTGGAAGCAATAGGCTCCTCGGCCGTAGTTAAAGTGCTGCCGCCAAAACTGTTTGAGGGATAGCTGGTGGGTGTGGTAGACCGTCATCTCTGGGGCATAGGCCATGGGGAATTGGTGCTGGAGCCAGCGATCGCAGAATTCTCGATCTTCCCCCGCCGCCAGCGGAAAGGAGGTGTCAAACCCCCCGATAGCCTGAAACTGCTCTGCCGCCATGGCAAAGTTGTTGGACGCAAAAAAGCTGGGCTGGTGACGGGCGTTGTAGTAGTCGTAGAGATAGTCGATCAGGATCTGGCTGGCGGTTGAAAACAGGTTGTTGGGTAGGGCGTTTAGGGTGTGGCCACCCACCAGAGCCTGGGGGCAAGCCTGGAGTTTGGCCTCCAGTGCTTGTAGCCAGGTGGGCGTAGGCTGGCAGTCGTCGTCGGTAAAGACCAGGTACTGGGCCTGGGCCTGGGCCGCCCCGGTGTTCCGTGCCTTGGCGGGGCCACCATTGGCCTGCTCGATCAAGGTCAGATGGAGGCTGGCCCGAAACGGAGCGATCGTAGGTGCCATGGATTGGGCGCTGCCGTCGTCAACCACAATCACCTCGAAGCGATCGCGAGGATAGGTCATTTGAGCCAGCGCGTTTAGACAGCGCGCCAGATACTGGGGCCGATTGTAGGTGGGAATAATAATGGAAAAAATGTAGGATAGCATGGAAAAAATTTCCCATAAATCTAAGTGGGAGAGGTCGGTGGCACGAGCAGACTTAAATGCATGAGGCTAACTCTCCCTAAGCCTCACTGAAGCGGCTTTGCTCGGGCCTTGAGCAAAATCTGGATCATCCCCTTGGCTTCGCGATAGCCGCCCGGCAAAAGTAGCCAAATACAGACGTAAGCAAAGCTGTAAATCACCCCTTGAACCAGTAGGCTAATCACCAAGATAGGCATCGCTGGTATTACTCCTATCATTAGGTACAATAGAGCCGCAGCGACCATAGAGGCGACCATGGGCCGATACATGGATCCCAAAAAATCACCCAGAGTAATGGGCGACTTGCGAACGCAGTACACTACCGACGGATAGCTCAAGAGACACATACTAACGGTGTAGCCCATAGCTACCCCAAGGGCTCCCCAGTGCAGGCCAATGATCACCGCAGTAATCATCATCGGAGTGTGAATAAGGCTCCAGCGAAACTGCCGCTGGGTTTCTCCACAGGATACATAAATCCACTTAGTGACGCGGTACATGGATCCCACAAACACCGCTACAATCAGCACCCGAAAAATGGGGACTATCTCTAGCCACTGGTCGCCCAGGATGACCCTCGTGACTGCGTCGGCTGTAACAAACAAGTAGGCCAGAGTAGGCATACACACTGCAAAAATCAGCATCAATCCCCGCCGACAGTAGAGTCGATAGCGCTCTGGTTCAGACAAGCTGCGACTAAAACTGGAAACCACCACATCAAACAATGGATAGTAAATTTGCCAAAACGGAAAATAGGCCCACTGGTAGGCCATAGAATACAGCCCCACGGCATTGGCTCCGCCAACGTAGCCCAGCAGCACCCGGTCCATATCCATACCAACGCGGCTGATGCAGCGAAAGCCCGTTAGATGAACCCCGTAGGAGAGAGTGGAGCGCAGATCGGTCTTAAATTGGGAGGGGCTGGTGGTGCGCTGGGGCCGCCAGTCGCAAAATATCCAGTAGCCCATGCTTTTCACCACTTGGAGAACGGTGAGTTGCAGAACTAATGCCCAGTACCCCCACCCGAGCCAGCTAGTCGTCACCGCCACCACTGTACTGACCAATAGACCAACCACCTCAATGGTGGTCAGCAGCTCAAACTTCATTTGGCGCTTCAGTAGAGACATATGCTGAAAGGTCAAACAGATGCTGCCAGCCCCAACCGCCAGACACAGCACAATGTTTGTCAATTCCGGTTGGCTATAAAACTTGGCCAGAAGGGGGCCAGCCAGAACCATAGCTGCAATGATCGTGACGTTGATTTTGATGGAAAGCCAGAAAATAGCGCTTGCCTGCTCTTGGTTGAGCTCTTGACGTTGCACGGTGGCGGTTTCTAGGCCCAGGTTGCTGAGACTATCCACCATGTTCAGGAGAGGGTTCACCATAGCCAGCAACCCAAAATCGGCTGGCACTAAAAGGCGCGCTAGCACCATGGTGCCGCCAATGCCAATCACCAGTTTAATGGGTTGAGCTGCGATGGCAATCAGGCCAGACTGTAGCGATCGCCGATTTAGATTGGCCTGGAGTGTCGTGGTTTCGAAGTAGCGATCAGACTTAGCCATGAATAAGGATGCCCCTAGGCTGATACGCAGAGTGGTGTGGTGGAGGCTGCCTGCTCAAGCTGGCGCTGACCGAGTTGGCGCACCAGGGCAAACTTGTCTAGACTAGCGGGAATCATTGA
>JAIXUR010000580.1 GCA_027483425.1 Cyanobacteriota bacterium
CCAGATAGCTAAGACAACATCATTCTCAGAGGGTGTTTGAAAAGGGTTGTCCCAGGTCTGATTTGCCACCAAGAGAAAGCAAAAACGCTGATTTTTGAGGACATTAGCCTACGACCTAGGTATAACCTGAGACGCTCTTTGACTTTTCAAACACCCTCTCAGCCATTAATCCTGAGCATCTTGCCCGCTAGCAATTCCTAGGGGTGCAGTATTTATGCTTATTTGCCGCACCCCGCGAAGGCGAGTTAGGCCAGCTTTTGGCTGCCTAAATCTGGCGTAGACGGCGAGTTGCCCAAGGGTTGTTTTAGAATCTAGGCGACCTTAACTCCCCCCGTCTTTACCTTCATGACCTCACCATGGCTAGGCTGGATTCAGCAACTCCAGGGCATTGCCCAAACTGGGCTGTACTATAAAAATCATCCCTTTGATCTCGATCGCTACGAGCAGGTGCAGGCGATCGCCGCCGCTATGCTCGCCGCCCAAGCCCAGGCCGACCCGGCCATGGTTCTAGACCTCTTCCAGCAGGATGTGGGCCATGCCACCCCCAAGGTGGATGTCAGAGGCGTCGCGTTTCGCGATCGCAAAATTTTGCTGGTGCAGGAAAGCTCCGACGGGTTGTGGGCTCTGCCCGGCGGCTGGGCCGACATTGGCGACTCCCCCAGTCAGGCCGTGGAGCGCGAAATTTTTGAAGAGTCGGGCTTCACCGCCCAGGCTACAGGGCTGATGGCGGTTTACGATCGCGCCAACCCCCGCCACGGCCACCCGCCCGCTCCCCACCACAGCTACAAGCTGTTTTTTCGCTGCGAACTGACCGGCGGCCAGCCCACCCCCAGCTACGAAACCACGGCCATCGGCTTTTTTGGCCCCGACGAGATCCCCCCGCTATCGCCAGGCCGCACGGGGCTGGCCCAAATTCAGCGCTGCTTTGAACACCTCCACAACCCCAACCTTCCCCCCGACTTTGACTAGGGCACCAGGCCCCTAGGCCAATTCTGGCCACAAAAATACGGAGGAATGCTGCTTCCCCGCAAGGGCGCAGGCCCTGTGCCCCTACAGAAGGATGTCTTCTTGCCCAGACCTCTCCTGAGGATATCTAGGCCGATCTAGGCCCCGTCACCCTCCACCCCCTCACCCCTAGCCACACCCACGCCCTCGGTCTCCCACACCAGCTCTTGAAATCCCAGCGAGCCTTGAAACACCTGGTGCCCAATGGGGGCTGCCCCAGAGGGCACCAGCCGCAGGGGGCTAGAGGCCCCGGCCCGGCCAGCAGCTAGGGGCTCGTAGGCAATGGTGATGGGAATATTGCGCTGGGCCAGGGCCGCTAGCAACGCGTCACGGGAGAGATCCGCCGGGTCAATAAAAGCGGGGTTGTAGTCAAAAAAGGCCTGATGGTCAGCCTTGACCTGCACCCCCCGCACCCGCATCTCTTCGTCGTAGGTCAGGGTGTAGTTGACAAAATCGGGCTGGCTTGCGCCCAGCTGAGTACGGTCTTTGACCACCATGCGGTTATTCACCGTGAGGGTGTAGGCGCTATCGGCCAGGTCATCGTCGGCAAAGTAGAGGCGCTTCAGATCGGTCTTCGCCGACAGGGCGACCCGCCGCTGGGCCGGCAGCTTGACCCCGCTCAGGTCAAATCCCGAGCTTTTGGACACCTGGCGTTCGGTGAGGGCAAAGCCAAGCTCCGGGGTAGAGGCGTCAAACCGGTGGGTGGTAGTCGCGTCGATCAGGTTAATCGTCAGGTGAGGAATGTTGGTGATCTGATTAGCCACAAAGGTCAGCTCTGGGCCGGTTGCATTGGGCACCACATAAAGGGTCAGGGTCTGCTCCGGGGAGAGGAGCAATCCCTCCACATTGGCCGTATAGCCAGGGCCAGTCACCTGGAGGGTGGTGGGCTGGGGCGAAGCATTCCCGACCCCGGTCAGGGTCACCTGGAGGGGCTGACCCAGCACGGCGGCGGTCAGGTGATAGCTGGCCGGTACCGCTCGGTTCAGCCCCCCCTTGAAGGGCACCCGGGTGTCCTGGGCCGAGCTCTCCCCAAGGCCCGCGATCGCAGTCAGGGAACCGGAGGCCCCGTAGGGAGCAACTACGAGTTGACCTTCCCCGATCAGGGTGATGTCTACGATAGGCTCGGGGGGAGCCTCCGGGGCTGTTTCGCGGTCTGGGTGACAAAAGGGGCAGGTAAACGGCCCTGTAGCAGCGGGGCGATCGCCACCGGTCAACGCCGGGTCAGGCTGACGCCACGATCGCTGGGTTAGATCGAGATTTTTGCTGGCGGCATCGCCGAAAAAAGCCGGCTCGTCCAGGCGTTTGCCCTGGCCATGGCCCGATAGCGCCGCCCTGGGGGCCAATGGTCGGTAAACCCAGGTATCGGCTTGGGTGTCAAACTCCACGTGGAGATCCTGAGGGCTGGTGGCTCGACCCGCCGGGTAGTTACTGTCGTAGACGTACACCCAATAGTTGCCATGGCCTCGGTCTTCGACCCGGTAGGGGGTGAGCGAGTGGCCCTCGGTGAGTACCCCCTCCACCAGGCGGTAGACTCCCATGGTGAACGGGTTGCCCGAGCCGGTGAGAAACACCCGCAGGATGGTCAGCAAAATCTGGGTTGGGGTCAACGTGTTGCGAATGGTCTCGGTGGGCTGAAACACCTCGGTCACCCCCTGCATTAAGAACAGGTTGGCAATGAAGGTTTGCAGATCAAACAGGGTGCTCACCAGCCCAAACACCGTATGCCCCAGCAGGGCATTGATCAGCCGCTGCCACCAGGGAATCGGGGTCGGAGTCGGTTGCCACAGCTCGAGAACCGCAGCCGCCATGCCCTCCGAAATACCCTGGTCGAGGCGGCTGAGCTGGGTTTTGAGCCAGCTCTGGGCGGCGGCCGTCAGCACGCAGAGGCCAGAGCCCTCACCCACACACACCTGGGTGCCAAACAGCTGTTCCATCTGCTCGGTCAGCACGACTTCCCAGCTTTGAGCATTGCGATCGAGGTCAATCGCCTGCACCAGCTCCTGGTTAGAAAATTGAAACCCGTTCACCGCCGGGTCAAAATTAGGCAGGGAAACCGTGCCGTTGGGCAATTGCCCCAGCTGGGCCAGCAGATCCGCATCCGATAACTCAGAAAACTGAGCGGTTGGGGAGGGTACCCCAGGGGTAAGCGCCGCCAGCGCCAGGTAAGGCGATAGCTGGATCGTGATAAACCCACTCAGTACCACCACCACTAACCAGCGCCAGCGGAGCCATTGGCCCCGATTGAGAAGAATTTTACCCACGGTGGTTCTGACTCCCCTTCCCCTGTACCTTGCTCTGCAATTTTAAGGCTCTGCGCTGTGGCCATCACCACGTTGGTGAGGCCAAGCCGTGGGATTGATTATTAAGCTTTTTTACTATAGGGTTAGGGCAAAATTAGGCCCCGCAACCCAGCCAGGCTGATTGGCCCAAGTAGCTCATCCAGCATTAAACCTCGGGTTAAAGTCATCAAGGTTGCGGAGCTGGGTCTCAGTCATCAACACATTAGGGTGCTTCCAGGAGTCACTATGTTACTTCAGCTTCCCCCGGCCACGCCTCCCGCAGCCGTGGTCAACTATGCCCCGATCAAGGCAGACACCCTGATGGCAGAGTGCGAAAAGGGCAGCCGTGACTGTTTTCCCGAGGATCGGGTTGGGGTCGTGGCTACGGTCACTCCATCGTTGGTCATCCCACCGCTGGATCTGCCCAATGGGATGTTTTCTAGAGCAGATGCGTAGGCCCATCGAGCGGGGTCATGACCTTGTGGGGTAGGTATCTCGCCTGCCCCACAAGGTGTTGAACCATGACGCTAGGCCAATGGGGTTACCCTCAGGAACGTTTGGCGGTGAGTTGTGCAGCATCTGGGTAAAGCAGCCCCAGTTCTAGGGTGGCGGCGGCCACGGCGAGGTCAGCGGGCGACTCTGGGTCCGGTAGGTAGGGCAGGGTACCCAGCACCGGAGTTTGGGCAAGCTGCGTAATCAGCCCCGCCGGAGCCCACTGGTTAATCTGCTCCTGGGTCAGGGGCTGGGGACAGTTGAGAATAATGCCCCGCAGATCAATGCGATGCTGATTGGCCAGGGCAACATTGGCGATCGCCTGGGCGATCGCCCCCAGTTTGACCGGTACCACCAGCACCACCGGCAGGTGCCAGGCCGCAGCCAGATCCGCCACGGTGAGTTCGTAGGTCACCGGAGAACCCAACCCCCCCAGCCCCTCGACCAGCACCCAGGGCGATCGCTGGAGGTTCTCCTCTAGGGTGCGCCAGGCCAGGGCCAGATCGACGGTGCGACCCTCTAGCTCAGCGGCCAAGGGGGGGGCTAGGGGCGCATCAAAGTACTGGGGGGTAATCGCCTCTAGGCTGAGGGTGGGGAAAAAGAGGCGTTGATAGAGTTCGCGATCGCCCACCCCCGCCTGAAACGGCTTGAGCACAGTCGGAGCCTGGGTGGGCCGGTACCGCTGCCAGTAGGCCAGCAGAGCACTCGTGACCACGGTCTTACCGACCTCGGTATCGGTACCCACCACCAGCAAAGCATTCAAAGAAGCCATAGACCTGCCAGTTTTAAGCTTAAGTTCTGAGCTAGTAATTTAATGAAACGACTGAGAGAGTTCACAGGCTAAAGCCTGACCTCATACCAAATTCTGCCTGTATACCCCCGATTTGTAGGAACAGTGCAGTGCAATGCAATGCCCCTAGCGGGTATCGGTTTCGAATCGGGGCTTTGTGAGTCGGATTTGGCAGGACACCTTGCACCCTAAACCTGCCCCAAACCCTTAAACCTCCCCGGCCTAATTCACCGTCACCTTCAGCACGTAGTTAGAGGGGCGGGGCGAACTCACATCTACCCTGTAGTCGCCGCTGGTGGGCAGTTGCCCCTGCCACGACAGCACCCGCTCAGCATCGGGAATGGGGG
>JAIXUR010000606.1 GCA_027483425.1 Cyanobacteriota bacterium
CGGGGCCGGGGCGAGGGCCGGGGCGGCCGGGGCCGAGGTGTCGGGGGCGGCCGGGGCAGCGGCGGGTGTGTCTGTGCTGCCACTCTCTACGCCAATCACAGCGGGGGTGAGTGTTACGCTCTCCGTAAAGGGAGTCTGCTCCTGTACAGCGGCTAGGGTTTCTTGGCGGACCGGTTCCAGCGCTGGGCCAAGGGGAGAATCAACGTTGGGATTATTCAGCTCTAGTCCCTCTACCAAGGGGCTGGTGAGATAGAAAATGGGCAGGTCAAACTCAATGACCTGTACCTGATTAGCTTGGATCAGGGCTACTTGCCCAGCGTACAGAGGGTACTCGGTTTCGGTTCCACAGGTGCTGTCTCCCTTTGTCAGGGTCTCGCTCTTGGTTTGGGCGATCACGCCGGTCTGGCCATCGTCAGAGTAAGCCGTGATATCGGAGTAATCGGTTGCCCATACCTCATCCCCGCTGCTACAGCTGTTAGTGGTGACGGTCATCGGCCCCGTGGGGTTATTGGTGAGGGCCATCACAATGGTTAAATCGCGCTCTGGAATGTACCGCACCACCAAGGCGGAACCCTGAATGCCGGTGATGGCACTGGGGGTTTGAATATTAGTGCGGCCCTGCCCTGGGGGAATGAGTAGCAGTAGCGTCCCGTTGCTGAGTCTAAAGTTTCGGGTATTCGGCACAAACTGAAAGGTGGCTTGCTCGCCAACCCGGGCTAGGGAGCCGTCGTTAAAGCGCAGATCGGCTTGGGCGGAGGCCGCCGTACGGAGGACATCGCCTATGGCTAGTACATCTGAGGTTCTGGCTGTCCTGGCGGTTCTCCCGCGAATCAGCTCAACGCGATTGCGCAATGCCTCGACATCGGCCCGGGTCAGCGGCACACTGGCCTCGGCGGGTAGGCCCATGAGCACCAGGGAGACTAGGGAGACTAAGGCCGCTGCCTTTGAGGTGCCCCCCCTTCCCCATTGACGGGCAAATTGGCTGATGTTCAGCATGGCATTTCCGCAGTAACAAAACCAACCGGGTAGTCGACGTGGCAGGAGCTGAGGAGGACTACTACGTATATCTACTAGCTATGTCATAGCAGATCCGTAAGTAACGTCATAAAGGTGATCGCTAATGTTTCACGCCATCTTCATGGATGCAAAGCCAAGTATAGCGATGGCTATAGTACCCGGTTATGGGCCTCTATCATAGGGTGACCGGGGCAAGGGGCTCAATGGCGGGATCGTAGCCCCCAATTTGGTTGGTGCGCAGCACCCAGAGGGTGGCTCCGTGGCTCAGGCAGAGGAGGGTCATGGTGTCGCTAGCCTTGCGGGGCAGCATGGTGCGCCAGCTCAACAACCCTCGCCCCAGGGTTTTGAGCGGAAAGTCGGATAGATTACTGCCCAGTGTCTCGCGCTCGTCGGCCCAGTCGGCCCGAGCGCTGCCCAAGGGCAGGAGCTTTTGCTGAATGGCGCGGCGCAGGTGGAGCAATTGTTGAAACTGCCGGGCCTGATCGGGGTTGTCGGCTTCCCAGGCTTTGAGGGTAGCACGGTAGGCCATCACGGCGGCTTCCAGGTGGGCGGCGCTGGCGTACATGGCCTGGTTAGAATCTTGGGCGCAGTTGTTGGCGGGGCCGACGTAGGTGACACCAGTGCCGTCGCCGGTGCGGTAGCGGGCGGTCATTAGCTCTAGCTCGACGCGCAGGTCATCCAGGGCGGCCCAGGCCACGCCGTTAAAGTCGAAGGGCTCGGTGTAGGCGGGCAGTTTGATCAAAATGTCGGAGACGGGGCGGGTGCCCATGAAGCCCCACTGGCGATCGCCCATGTACAGCGACCAGTCGAGGGTGCCCGCCACCAGCCCCCGCCGGTTGTGGGTATAGACCTGGTGGTAGTGGAGGTCGAACTGGAGCTCGCCGGTCAGGGGCTCGCGCACCACCGTGGCGATGCCGTAGGCGAAGTGGCCAAAGTAAAGGGACCCCTTGGCCGCGGGTTCGCGCTGCTCGCCGCCAATGCCGCCGTAGACATGGACCAGCAGGGCCTGGTCGCCTAGTTGCCAACGGGCGATCGCCCCCTGGGCCGAAGGTGCTTTGGGATCGATCAGCACCGCTGATGTGGTGCCCTTTTTCTCCGGCAGCTGGCTCCACGACTCGCGGCGCAGGTATTGTCTACCCTGGCGGGCGCTCGTGATGGTGCGATCGGGGCGCAGCTGAAACAGGCACCGGGGCCGCAGCGATCGCACCACAAATTCACCACCCCTAGGCCCAGACTCGCCAGCCTGGGCTCCGTAGATATACCAGCCGGTAGCGTTGAGGGGCGATCGCTCCAGGTCGCGATTGGTGGCCGGGGCCACCCCATGCTCATCGGGTACCACCGTGGGTAGCCATACCGTTTCGGCCAGGCCGTCGAACTGCTGGGTCGCCGGGTTGTAGTGCACCACCCGGTAGCGCTCTAGGGCGTTATCCACTGGACCTAGGAACTGTACCAGGGCGTAGTAGGGGGCGGAGATTTGAATCGGTTCGTGGGCAATGGTGAGGGATAGGGTGGCGTCGGCTGAGGCTGAGGCCGTCCGACTCTCGACGGTGACAGGGTCAGGGAGTTTGACGATGATGTCGTCATCGGGGCGGGCCCCCGCCAAGGATTCGAGGGGGGTGACCAGCCGCCAGTGGTTGAGGCGGGTGGGCAAAATGAGCCCGTGGCGGTGGGAGTCTTCGGCCTCGGCGCTGAAGTGAATGTCGCGGGTAATGGCCTGGAAGCGCTTTTTCAGGTCGGGGCCGTACCGCCAGTGCAGGGGCACCCGCTGGCCCAGCCAGGCCCGGTAGGCAGGCGGCGTATGGAGCAGCTCCAGCCACACCCCGTCGAGGGTAGCGCGCTGGTCAAGCTCAGGCAGCACCAGCCGCCCCACCCAGTTGCCCACCGGCTGGTACCAGGGCTCGATCGGGGTCTGCCGGGGATCGTAGCTGAGGCGATTAGCGAAGGCCTTTTGAAAGCGGTAGTAGTTGCCGAGCCGCAGCACCTGGATTTTTTGCTGATCCAGGTGCTGGCGGAGGTCGCCCACCAAAATATCGAGGGTGATATCTAGGGTCTGCTGCAAGTGGCTGCGGCCATCGGGCAAAAAGGCGTTGTCGTCGAGCACCCCGCCGGGCACCTGGTGGGTCACGGGGCCGAGGGAAATGAAGCTGATTTTGCCCTTGCGCTTGGCTCGGTTCCAGTAGCTCAGGGGGGCGATCGCCCAGCGGCGAGGAAACATAATCGGCCCCAGGCGCTCGACGGGGTCCTGGGTGCCCACCAGATGATAGATCTGCTCGGCCTCCAGGGCGCGTCCGTTGCCGCTGATCACCCCGGCGAGGGAAATCACCTCAATGGGAGCCCCGAGGGACTGTTTGAGAAAGGGCAAAATACCCAGGGCAATTTGGCCGCCGCCGCTATAGCCCATCAGGGTGAGGGGAATGCCCCCGGCCAGGGGATAACCGTGCTGTACCAGGCTTTCGTAAACCCGCTGGGCCACTCCCTGGTTGTAGATCGGGCCAAAGCGCTGGTCGGCAGACACCGCCACGATCAAAATATTGCGCAGGTTGATAATCATCCCCACCCAGGGGCCGAGGCGCTGGGCCAGGGTCTCAACGCCGCGCCAAAAGAAAGCCAGGGGACGGTCTTGGGTGAGCGATCGGTTCAGCACCGAGTAGGGAATCAGCCCCTTCACCAAGGCAATGTCCGGGGGCAGGTGTTGCTCCAGTTCGTTGAGGTAGCGGGCGACGGTGGGCTGGTAGTCGGCGGTGGCCTGGTTGATGCCGTCGAGGTAGACCATAAACCGGCGCTGGGCGGGTAAACGGCCCGGTTCTCCCTGGGTCGGGGGGCTGAGGGGCTCCTGGCGATCGCCGTACCAGCCTGCCCACCAGCCCAGGGCTTCGAGGGGGGCCAGCATCGCGGCCACCACCAGGGCGATCGCGCCAATCCAAACTAACGCCACCAGCCAACTGACCGGGCGGCTTTGGCCGTACCAGGCGATCATGAGCCGACGCAGGGGTTCCAGGCTGAGGGCGACCACCAGGGCGAAGATGCCTAGCCCCAGGTAGAGCACCACCTGGGGCCGCCGCCCGGTGCGACGCGGGACGGCGGGGTCGAGGGCTGTTTCCGTGGCGGTGAAGGTCAGCGGGTCAGCGGGAGCTGGCTCAGGGGTGGGCGGAGTGGGTGTCACCCCCGGCTCTATTCCCAGGGAGTGAGCGGTAATCAGGGTTTTGAGCTGGGCGCGATCGACCACCAGCTTCACCCCGGCGGTGCGGTTGGTGATCCAGCGGCCCAGGTTGACAATGGGTTGCCCTACGGTCTGTTGGAGCACCTGCAGCAGCACCCAGCCCAGTCCCACATGGCCCACCGCCTGGGCGACGGAGAGGTTGGCCAAGACCACAAAGCCCACCACCACCGCCAGCAGGTTCCACACCCAGAGCAGCCGCAGCAGGGGCACCCCCAGGTAGGGCATCGCCCCAAAAAAGCTAAAGACCAAGGGCAAGTAGCTAAAGGCCAGGGCATCGGACACCGACTGCCAGGCCAGGGGCTGCTCTAAAAGCCAGCCGCTGGCCAGCCAGATGCTCAGCGCCCAAAACAGGTAGCCCGCCACAAACAGCAGACCCGCCAGCACTAGACTCAGCCCAAACCGCAGGGGCTTAACCTCGTTGATGAATAAAATAATGCTCTGGGCCACCGCCTGGGAGAGCCCGGCCACAAACACCACCCCCAGGGCCAGGGCATCGACGGTGTCGGGGGGGAACTGGCGCAGCGCCTGAAACGCCTCGGGACTCAGGCTCAAAATGCCCGCCAGCACCTGCCAAAGGGTTTCAAAGGTGGGGGCTGTCATAGGGGGGAGAGGGCGGCCGCGGCCTGCTTGAGGGGCACCAGCAGATCGAGGGGAAGGTGCAGCTGATTGAGCCCGATCGCGTCAGCTTTCGGGGGCTTGGCCTTGGCACCGGGCTCGCTGGCGGCCTTGGCTTCAGCCGGGCCGTGGTAGTCGCTGCCGCCGGTCATCACCAGGCCGTAGTGGCGGCAGCGTTCCTCTAGGCGGCGCACGTCGCTGGGGCTGTGGTGGGGATGGTACACCTCCACCCCCATCAGCCCCAGGTCCACCAGTTGGGGGAGGAGGGCTTCGACCGTGGAGCCTTTAAACAGGTAGGGATGGGCCCACACCGGCACCGCACCGCAGCGGCGCAACAGGTGAATGCCCTCGGCGGCCGAAAATGTTTCGTAGGGCACGTAGGCGGGGCCATGGTCCCCCAACCAGCGATCGAAGGCGTCTCGCTTTGTGGCCGCGTGGCCAGCCTTGACCAGGGCCGCCGCCAGGTGGGGCCGACCGGGGGCCATGGTTCCGGCCATGGGCGGCAGCTGAATGGGGTAGCCCAGCTCGGCCAGCTTTTCGACCATCTGCTGGGCGCGGCGATGACGCCCCTCGATCCGTTCGGCCAGGGGGGGCGCTAGGGCGGTGCGGTCGGGGTAAAAACCCAGAATATGGAGCGATCGCCCGTTTTCCACCGTGCTCAGCTCCACCCCCGGCACCACTTCCAGGGCATCCCCGGCGGCCGCCAGGGCTTCGTCCCAGCCGGCCAGGGTGTCGTGGTCGGTAATGGCCAGGGCCTTGACCCCAGCCTGAATGGCCGCCGCCACTAGCTCGGCGGGCGTCAGGGTGCCGTCTGAAAAGGTGGTGTGGCTGTGCAGGTCAAGCATGGTAGCGAGGGGCGATACCCAGTCCAGTGCGGGCTCTAGAGGTGCCCTCGAGCAACGCGGCCCCTCTGGACTAGGATGAGATTTCTGGGATGAAATATGGGCTGAAGTATATTATTCTCCCATTGTGCCGTATTGGGCGGCCGGATTGGCCCGTCTACAGGGCGGCTATCACCGCCGCCGTGGCTTGGTCAATGGCCTGCTCGACCAGGGCCTTGGCCTTTTCGTCGAGGGCGATCCAATTAATTTCGCCGTCGTCGAAGAGCAGGGTGGGGTCAACGGTGGCGGGGTGCTGGGGCTGGTAGTTGCTGAAACAGACCCCAAAGCATAGGTCCCACACATCGAGGGTCGCGGTGCGGGCGGCGGCTCCGTCCGGCTCTGGGGTCGAGGCTAAGTCAGGGCCCTGGGTCAACCGCAGCTCGTAGGCGGGGGTGGGGCTGGGCAACTGGCTCAGCTGCTGGCGCAGGGCCTCGGCCTCGGCGGGGGAGGCGGTGGGCAACTGAGCCGCCAGATCGCGCACTTGCTGGCGCTGGTCAGCGGTGGCGGTGCCGGGCCAGCGCACCTGCTCTAGGTACTCGCTGCGCCAGTCGAGGGTTTCGGTGTGTTTGCGAATGTTGTCGATGACGCGGATCAGGCAGGGCTGCATGAGCTGGGCGGCCTGGGTTTCATCGGCGGGGGTGGCAAAGGTTAGCATGGCGGCTGTGGCAGCATAGAAAGCGATGAATAGCGATGCAGTCTGAGGCAATCATTCTGAGGATATATGCCCCTGCGGCCCGTCCATAGCTCCGGCGCTGGGCTTGAATACCGCCTGGCGATCGCCCTGGTGCTGGCCGGAGCGGCCCTGGTGGCGGTGTTGGTGGTGCGGCTCCTGCTGCCCTGGCTGGTGGTCGGCGGGCTAGCGGGCGGTGCCCTCTGGTTTTGGCGGCGACAAAAGGCCCGCGAGCGGGCCCTGCACCAAATATTCTACGCTCAGTTGGCCATCCATCGAGGCCGCCTGAGCGTGCTCGACTTTGCGATCGCCGCCCAGATCACCGGCCGCGAGGCCCGCCAGTTTCTCGACCAGCGGGCGCAGGAATTTTGGGGCGATTTTGAACCTACCTCGGCGGGGGACGTGCTCTACACGTTTCCATCGCGGCGGCCAGCGACAGAATCCGAGCCCCCTGGCGAACCGGCTGGGCTAGAGGTGCTCTCCCTCTCGCTAGCGGCCAGCGACCTGGCCCAGCGTCTGGGCGGCACCGAGGCTGACCTCACCCGCCATCGCCCCACCCTCTCCAC
>JAIXUR010000435.1 GCA_027483425.1 Cyanobacteriota bacterium
AGGCAGGTAAAGTTGGCCTGCTTCATCGCCCCTAGGGCAACCAGGAAAGAGGTCTGTCGCCCCACCTGAACGGGACGGTGGTCAATGGCTTGAGACAGCAAACTAGCCAGCATGGAAGACAATGCCTAGAACAGGGGAAACCGCAGAATAACGTGCTCCTAAGGTCGTGGCCCATCTTGTAAAAGTTCCAATTGTAAAACTTCCAAAATAGGGTCAAATTGAAAGGCTTGGGCCCAGGTGGTCAGGGTCTCGGCCAGAGCGGCCTGTTCCGGCGGCAACCTCTGAACTAATTGCATAATTTGCTCATCTGAGCCCCGTATGGCCGCCTTGTGCAACGTCTGTCGCCAGTCCTGAGGCATGGCTTGCATGGCCGCCGCCACTTGACTGACCGGTGTTACCGGCGGCTGATCATATACCCATCCGGAGGATGCCTCGGAGGCCGTTTTGTAGTGGTACTGTACCGGTAGATATCGAGCTATAGCCTCAAAGATGTGATCGGGCTGAAACGGTTTTCTCACAAAGTCGTCGCAGCCCGCCGCTAGGGCCTGGGCCCGCTCGTCTTCAAAGGCACTGGCGGTGAGGGCGATCACCACCGGGTCAGGGGAAAGTTGGGCCGCTTTGATCTGCTGAGTAGCCCCATAGCCATCCAGGTTAGGTAAGCGTATATCCATCCAAATTAAATCGGGCATCCAGGATTTGGCCTGTGCTACAGCTTCTACACCATCTTCAGCGGTTCGCACCATAAAACCGGCAGAGTCTAGAATTGTGACCAAAAGCTGTCGATGGGTCGGGTCATCTTCCACGACGAGTACCCGATAGCTGGGCTGACCCGCCGCTAAGCGCTCAACGGCCTGCGGCCTCCGTACCGGGGCCTGATCACCCAGATCAGAGACGGCCACCGCCTCAATGTCAAAGGCAAAGGTTGAGCCTTGCCCTAGGGTCGTTTGAACTTGAATAGTCCCTCCCATCAGCTGTACAAATCGCTGGCTAATCGGTAACCCCAACCCCGTCCCCTCCTGGGCCCTATACCCTGACTCAGCCTGAACAAAGGGTTCAAACAGCCCTGCCATGGCTTCAGGGGCCATGCCAGGGCCAGTGTCTTCCACCTCGAATGACATCACTATAGGAAAAGATTGTGACGACTCTGGGGCAGTGGCGACCTTAGGGCTGGCCCCCACCCTTGGGGTAGCGCCTACCCGCAAAACGACCTGACCCCTTTGGGTAAATTTCACTGCATTGCCCATTAAATTGATCAAAACCTGGCGCAGCTTACTTTCATCCGCTTCAATGTAGGTCGGCACCCCTGGCGCACAATCCAGCCGGATGGCAATAGCTTTTGCCTTCGCTCTCAGGGAAAACATCGCCTCTAGGCTGCGTAGCAACTCGTGCAGATTAAAGGATTGAGCATGGAGAACCAGTTTACCCGCTTCGATTTTAGACATCTCTAAGACATCGTTAATGAGGGTGAGCAGGTGTTTGCCGCTGCGGTTAACGATGTCTAAATGACTCTGGGTCGTGGTGTCGACGTGGCCCTCCCGCAAAATCAATTGGGTAAACCCCAGAATGCTATTGAGGGGTGTGCGCAACTCATGACTCATATTGGCCAGAAATTCGCTTTTGGCCAGGTTTGCCGCATCGGCCATGTCTCGGGCTTGCTGTAGCTCATTTTCAAAGGTTTTTCGCTCTAGCTCCATCTCATGGGAGCGAATAAATTTGCCAATGCTTTGGGCCAGCAGCTCAATGATTTCATGCTCATGATTGACAAATTTCTGCTCTCTCGGGTGTTTCGAAAAAAAGCAAAGGCTACCATAGACCCGATCCTCTACAAAAATCGGTGTACTGATAAATGATTCCCACTTCAAGGCTTGGTAAATGGGATGATCTTGCATGTGTGGCAGCCCACCTAGGTGGGCGTAGGTAATGGTCTTTCGAGTTTGAATGGCCCGCTGACAAAGGGTGGTGTCAGCATCACACCGATAGCTGGGATAGAGGGCTCCCAGTTGTGGTTGAATAGCCTCAACCACGTAGTCCATACCCTGTAGAGACCCAATCGCTCCCCCAGGAAAGTTCAAAATCTGGCAACCGGTGTTGAGATAGTCTTCAAATAGATCTTCAAAGTTATCAAAGTGCTTGATGTTGAGGCGATGAATTTGTTTCAGGTTGTGGCTAAAGTCAGTTAAGGTTTGGGTGGTTTTAACCAAAGCCTTTTCATTGGCTTTACGGAGGGTAATATCTCGGTATTGCCAGAGGTGACCTTGGAAGTGATTGCCCGAAATAATTGGTACATAGTCTCGCTCTACAATGCGCCCATTGGCGAGGGTTAGTTCTTCGCCGATCGCAGGTTTTTGCTGTTCTAGTAACTCATCAATGCGCTGGATTACCCGATCAGGTTCGGCAAAAATACTGGCGTTTTGGGTCGCCAGGTCGCTACAGTCTAGCCCCAGCAACCCCTTTGGCTCTAATTCAATGCCAAACATATCGCAAAAACGTTGATTGGCTAGCACGATCACTCGGTGCTCATTTTCGACCAAAATGCCGGTCTGCAAGCTGGCAATCAGGGTGGCCAAACGGGAGGTTGTGCGGTTTAGGTAGTCTTCGGCGGCTCGGCGGTCAGTAATATCGCGGCCGATGCCAATTAGCCCGAGCCGATCGCCGCTGGGCCCTTGTACAGCTACTTTATAGGTATCGAGTAAGCGGCGATCTTGAGTTGAGGACGTGGCCCAATCCTCTCGGCGCAGGGGCTTTCCGGTACTTAGAACCTGGTTATCGTGGCTCTGGATCCGCTCAGTATCCTGTAGCGAAAATAAGTCAGCACCGGTTTGCCGTCGAATAGCCTCGGGTGGTAACCCGGTAAAGCGCTCGAAGGCTTGATTCCAAAAAACATATTGCCCCTGCTGATTTTTGAAAAAGATGAGGTCTGGAATGGCATTGATCAGACTGCTCAGCAGCGTCTTTTCTTGGTAAAGCTCTGATTCGATCCGTTTGCGATGCTCAATTTCTTCCTGGAGCTGCTGGTTTTGCTCTCGCAGCAGGTCTTGCTGCTGGTGCAGATGCTGCTGTAGATCCAACAGTCTGATGTGATAACGAACTCGGGCTACAACTTCTTCGGCCTGCAGCGGCTTGGCAATATAGTCAGCCCCACCTACCTCAAAGGCCCTGGCTTTATCGTGGCCCTTCTGAAGCGCACTGAGAAAAATGACCGGAATACCACGGGTGCGTTCGTCGGCCTTGAGGCGCTGGCAGACCTCATAGCCGTCCATCTTCGGCATGCGGATATCTAGCAAAATGAGGTCGGGCAGGCGCTGCTGAATGGCGGTTAGAGCCAAGGCGCCGCTGGGAGCCAGGCGCACCGTATAGCCCTGGGCTGACAACAGGATTTCTAGTAGGCGTAAATTTTCCGCTATGTCATCGATAACCAGGATATCTTTAGCGGCAGACTGGGTATTTAGGTCTAGTGGTCTACTATCCAGCATGTCAATCTGTGCGTTTATATCCTGAAAACTCCAGCTATTAGCAGCACGGGAGAGAAAGCCCAACGGATTTACAAATAAGTCTATTATCAGGTCGGCCCATCAAGTTATCTATGTTTTTTTGGTTTTGATGCTACAGATGACAATACTCAGCAAAAACGGATCCATTGTCTATGGCAATTCCCATCCTGGTGAGATAGGTCTGAAGGGATGCCACTTGAGCAGCTGTTTAAAGAAGACATACCCTGGTGCTGCTCGCCCTTGGGCTGCCGTAACTATAGCGCTGGCCTTCCTCGTAGGGGAATGATTTCTGGCCCTAGCGTACCCAAATCAAGCTGAGAGCCATCTTGAAAGTCAGGCCCTCCCTCTACCGCAGGTCTCTCGGTCTTGGGCGGTTGAGGATAGGTTGAAGCAGGTTTAGCAAGATTTCATACTCAAACGCTTGAACCTTGCGGCTTAGCGCCTGGGCAACCGGAGCTTGGGCGAGGGGAATATCTGCGATTAGCGTCAGCATTCGATCTTGATCGAGTTCAATCAGGGCGCGGTGAAACTGATCGAGCCAGTCTGTTGATAAGGTCTGCAAGGTTTCTATGGTCGGGTAAAGCTCGGCGGCGGTAGGCAACGCCTCTGACGGAGTGACATCGGCGTCGTACAGGTAGTGAACTCCCAGCTGCTGGGCCAGGGTTTGGGTAATGGCGGTTGCTTCCATGGGCTTGCGAATAGCCCCATCGAAGCCAAGGTTGATCAGCTCGGCGGGATGGGCTGGCAGTGCCGCTGCGGTGAGGCTGATAATCTTGGTAGGTAGGCGTAGGGGCTGGCTGGCTTGGAGCAGTCGCTCCTGATGCCGAATGGCCTGGGTAGCCTC
>JAIXUR010000074.1 GCA_027483425.1 Cyanobacteriota bacterium
ACAGACCGGGCGCAACCGAGTTTGCCTGGCCCCGGCCCTCGGCGAGTTGACGGCCTAGGCGATGGCCGAGTCAGCGGGTATCCCCTAGGGTCGGGTGATTGGCACCGGGGCTGATGTGATCAACCGGGCCAACCTGGGTATGGAAGTGATGCACGAGCGCAATGCTCACAACTTCCCCCTCGACCTGGCTACCGCCGAGGCTCCTGAAATCATCGGCTAGATTTTGCTAGTCCATTGATTGGATGAAAAAGCGCTCCTCTCGGGGGGCGCTTTTTCATGGCCAGTATTAGAACTGCCTGCAAGCCCTGAGGCTAGAATAGGGTCAGCTTTAAGTGGCGATCGCCATCATGCCATCTATCCTTAAAATGCCTGCTACGGCAGGGTTTACAGCCGACCAGTTTTACGACCTATGTCGAGCCAATCCAGAGTGGAAGCTGGAGCGTACGGCCTACGGAGATTTAGTGGTTATGGCCCCAACCGGGGGAGAGACGGGGACTCGCAACGCCAATCTGCTCATTCGTCTTGGCATTTGGAATGAGCAATCTCAGCTCGGCATTGTGTTTGACTCATCCACGGGGTTTCACTTGCCGAATGGGGCCGATCGCTCCCCAGATGTCGCCTGGGTCAGGCGCGATCGCTGGGATGCCCTAACGCCTCAACAACGGGAGAAATTTCCTCCCCTAGCGCCCGATTTTGTGATGGAGTTGATGTCGCCCAGCGATAACCTAGCTGAGGCTCAGGCCAAAATGCAGGAATATAGGGAAAATGGCGTGCAGATGGGGTGGTTGTTTAACCGTACCGCCAAGCTGGTTGAGATTTATCGCCCCGAACAACCGATGGATGTTTTGCAGCAGCCAGCCCAGATTTCAGGCAGTCCAGTCTTGCCCAATTTCATCCTCAGCCTAGACGGATTTTGGTAGAGCCGGAGTTGTGGAATCGCTCCAGTTGGGTTACGGCTACAGAGGTCTGATGATGGTGGGCAATGCCCACTCTACAACTATGCCAGCCATAGGATTTGAGCCCCGACCATGAACCACAGCCCAAAGAGTAGCAGGGAACTGATCGCATAAACGATAAACCGGTGCAAGACATTGTTGTAGGTGCAATGGATCACACTATGGGCAACTCGCAGCAATACATATAGCCAGGCGCATCCAACCAACACCGAAGTTGCTGATTGGGTAACAAAAATTGTTAGACAGAAAACATAAAACAGAACCGGCATCTCGAATAAGTTCTTGAAGTTGTCAGCCGCATTGGTGTTTTTAAGGCGCTCCGCCATTTGCCGAGAGGTTGATATGTCTTGAACCGCTATTCGCTGGCTTCGTAGTTCGCTAATGCGATCGATATAGAGGCGCACCCACACAACGAAGACCAAGGCAATCATCGCCAAGAGCGGCAGGAGAATACTGGTTTGAGGCATTGTATTTCCCAATTTATAGCGCTGGCCAGATAGCTTCTAAGAAAATAAAGGTTCTAAAGCTGGCCAAAGCCCTTCTTTTTCTTTTGGGCCTTCTGCTTCTTGTTGCTGGGGGCTCGAAAGCCAGGTTGAGCGCCGCCGCCCATACCCGGTAGCCCCGGCATGCCACCGCCCATACCGGGAAAGCCACCACCCATACCGGGCATACCACCGCCCATGCCAGGAAAGCCGCCGCCGCGTCCCATCTGCTGCATCATCGATCGCATTTTGGTGAAGTCACTGACCAGCTTGCCCACGTCTTTTTCTTGGTGGCCCGAGCCTGCGGCAATGCGACGACGACGACTGGGCGAACTGGAGAGCAGGTTGGGGTTCTTACGCTCGGCGGTGGTCATGGAGTTGATCATGGCTTCGCAGCGCTTGAGCTGAGCCTCGCCCTGTTCGAGCATCTCGCCTGAAATTTGCTTACCCATGCCCGGAATCAGCTTCATAATGCTGCCCAGGGAGCCCATGCTCTTCATAAAGCGCATTTGCTTGAGAAAGTCGTCGAAGTCAAACTCGGCTTGAAGAATTTTTTGCTGTAGCTTTTCGGCATCGGCAATATCGACAGATTCCTGGGCCTTTTCCACCAGGGTGAGCACATCGCCCATGCCCAAGATCCGGGAGGCCATGCGCTCAGGGTAGAAGGGCTGCAACGCCTCTACCTTTTCGCCTACGCCGATGAATTTGATCGGCTGACCCGAAATTTGTCGCACCGACAGGGCCGCCCCGCCCCGCGCATCGCCATCCATCTTGGTGAGAATGGCCCCGGTGATGCCGATCTGGTCATGGAAGCTGCGGGTGAGGTTGGCCGCCTCTTGGCCAGTCATGGCGTCGACCACCAGCAGCACCTCATCGGGCTGAATGGCGGTTTTAATATCGGCCAGCTCGGCCATCATCTTGGGGTCAATCTGGAGACGACCCGCCGTATCGACAATGACGGTATCGACGCCGTCAGCTTTGGCCTTCTCAATGCCCTGGCGGGCGATGTCTACGGGGTTAGCGCCAGTACCCAGCTCAAACACCGGCACGTCGATCTGCTTACCCAAGGTAATCAACTGATCGATCGCGGCGGGACGATAGACATCGGTGGCGACCAGCAGGGTGCTGCGGTTTTCTTTGCGCAGGTGCAGGGCCAGCTTGGCGGTGGCGGTGGTTTTACCCGTACCCTGGAGGCCCGCCATCAGCACCACAGTGGGCTTAGTGGGTGAGTTGGCCAGGGGAGCGTTGGTGTCGCCCATTAGCCGCACCAGCTCATCGTTCACCACTTTGATGAACTGCTGGTCGGGGCTGACCCCCTTGACCACCTCAAGCCCCAGGGCGTTTTCTTTGACCTGGGCGATAAAGTCTTTGATCACCTGGAGGTTGACATCGGCCTCTAGCAGAGCCCGGCGTACCTCGCGCAGGGCACCGTCGATGTTAGACTCGCTGATTTTGTCCTGGCCACGCAGGCTTTTCCAGGCAGATTCAAGGCGATCGGACAGGGCTTCAAACATGGCTCAGCAATGACAACAATAGCGGTGTAGTCCATCCATCCCTGGGGAGTCGGATGGGTTGGAGCGGTTCTGGAGGATCCAAAAGCACTGCCCCAATCACAGATAAGTTTGCCTGGGGTAGCGTAGCCG
>JAIXUR010000110.1 GCA_027483425.1 Cyanobacteriota bacterium
GGCTAGCTCGCGGGCTTTGCCGAAGGAAAGGAGCTCTTGAGCGTAAAGGGCAAGCGCTAACTCCTTGAGTAGTTCGGCTTCAACCCGGCTTTCGGGCAGTCGGATGGACTGAATGATGGATTCTGGAATGGAGAGTTGCATAGGGAGTACGCCCAACCAATCCGCTTGCAAAAGGCTACACACTCAAGCATAACTGAGCCTTCTCGCCAATGTACCGCCCTGCGGGATAATGAACTGTGGCAGTCAGGGACGCCTTGACGTCGGTTGGTCGGTTGAGTTCTCTGGGTTCTGTGCCATGGCCTATTACATTGCTCCTCGGTTTCTCGACACGTTGGCGGTGCACATCACCAAAAACTACCTGAAGCTGCCGGAGGTCAAAATTCCGTTGATTATGGGCGTCCATGGCCGCAAGGGGGAGGGTAAGACCTTTCAGTGCGAGCTGGTGTACGAGCGCATGGGGGTCGAAGTGGTGCCGATCTCTGGCGGTGAACTGGAAAGCCCCGACGCGGGTGACCCGGCCCGCTTGATTCGCCTGCGCTACCGCGAAGCCGCCGAGCTGGTGCGGGTGCGCGGCAAAATGGCGGTGCTGATGATCAACGACATTGATGCCGGGGCGGGCCGCTTCGATGCCCTCACCCAGTACACCGTCAATACCCAGTTGGTGAACAACACCCTGATGAACATTGCCGACAACCCCACCAATGTTCAACTGCCCGGCAGCTACGACGAAACCGAAATTCAGCGGGTGCCGATTATTGTCACCGGCAACGATCTGTCGACCCTTTACGCGCCGCTGATCCGTGACGGGCGGATGGAGAAGTTTTACTGGGAGCCCGACCGGAGCGATCGCATCGGCATTGTCGGCGGCATCTTTGCCCCCGATGGGCTGTCCTCCCAAGACGTGACCATGCTGGTCGATACCTTTCCCCACCAGGCGATCGACTTCTTTGGGGCCGTGCGAGCCCAGATCTATAACGAGCAAATTCGCCATTTTATCGATGCCGTGGGCATCGAAAATGTCTCCCGCAGCGTCGTCAACACCCTGACCCCACCGACCTTTCGGAAGCCCGACTTTACCCTCTCCCACCTGATCGAAGTCGGCTACCGCCTGGTGGGTGAGCAGCGCCGAGTCGACGACTCGCACCTGGCCAACGAATACAACCGCGTGCTTCAGACGGGTCATGCTGCCGCTGGCACCGGCCCTTTTTACCGGGCCTACCCAGCGGCCAACGGTAGCCCAGCGGTTTCATCTCCGGAGTACCGGGCAGCCGACGACGATAGTGCGGCCTGTCCTTTGCCAGCGGTGCAAAATTCAACATTCAACGTTCAAACTATTAGTGCTTTACCCGCCGAGGTGGGCGACCAGATCAATACGCTGCTGGCCCAGGGCTACCACCTGGCCCTCGAACATGTCGATCAGCGACGCTTTCGCACCAATGCCTGGCAGAGCGGCCCGGCCCTACCCAGCCAAAATGCCGCTATGGCCGCTGCGACCCTGGAGCGCTGCCTGGAGGACTATGCCCAACACTATGTACGGCTGCTGGGCATTGATCCCAAGACTAAACAGCGGGTTGTGGAGCGCATTATCCACCGCCCCGTGGGCTGATACCCCGTGGGGCATAAGCCCGTGGGACGGTGACATCCCCGAGTTTCGTCTGTTTAAGAAATTGGTATAAGAGGTCGTTTGAAAAGGCTTGTCCCAATGGTGGGCAGCGCCCATCCGACAGAGGCCACAGTCGCTAGATTAAAACTGGGATTTTTCCTAGAACGCCGGTATAGAAACCCGGTTTTTGGGGAAACAGGGTTTCACTCTCCTGCAGCTCGGCGGGGAGCAGGGCAAAGGCGGCTTGGCTAGGGGTGGCAAAACGGAGCCGCTCAACGGCGAAGGCGGCGGTTTCGGGTTCTAGCATAAAGTTGAGCCAGGCGTAGGCGGCGGCTGGGTTCGGGGCCGCCTTCGGAATCACCATCAACCACCAGCAATGCAGTCTATCCTGAACAGGTTGTAGCTTAATCCTCAGATTCTCTACTCGGTCTGGGGGTCACTATGTCGTGATTGGGGCCAATCAGCCGAGCCAGGTCGTATAGCTTGGGTTCAGTTTCGGGGTAAAGCCATCACTTCTGCCTCTGGATCACCATGCTGGCCTAGAGCAAGGGCGTGATCATACCGAGACGAAAGGTGATGGCAGCAATTCAGCAATGCCTTGGCTAAAGAGCACTGTCTTAATTGAGTTCCTCAGATTGATGCCAGGGGGCGAACACCGGTAGCAGCAGCAATCCGGGTAGGGCCGCGATCAGGGTAATCAGAAAAAACAGTGGCCAGCCCTGCTGCGTTGACCCTCCCAGGGCGGGCATCGCGGCTAGGCTTGGGTTGTTTTGCACAAACTGCTGTAGGCGCTGGGCGATTTCACCGCTGGCGGGGCCAGCGATGAGGTCGCGACCGACCGCCATCAAACTGGAGAGCAGGGCAAACTGGGTGGCCGAAAACCGAGGGTTACAAAGGCTCATCAGGAAGCCGACAAACCCCGCCGTCCCCAGCCCAGCACAAAAATTTTCAACGTTGATGGCTAGCACCATCACCAGATAATTTTTGCCGACGATCGCCAGGATCAGGTAGCCCAGATTGCTCAGCGCCTGGAGCCCGCCAAAAATCCACAGGGAGCGGTTAATCCCCAGTTGGCTGAGGGCGGCGCCGCCCGCGAGGGTGCCCACAATGGTGGCGACCAATCCCAGCCCCTGACGAATCGCGCCAATATCCGTATCCGAAAAGCCTAGGCCCTGGTCGCCCAGAAAGGGAATGGCCATTTTCGCAGTCAGGTTGTCGCCCAGCTTGTAGAGCAGAATAAACAGCAAAACGGCGATCGCCCGTTGCCCCCCCATGCGGTTGAAAAATTCCACAAACGGCAACACCACCGCCTGTTCTAAGGAATCAGGGGGGTGAACCGCCCGAATCGGTTCGGGTGCCCATAGCGAGATCAGCACCCCCAGCCCCATCAGACCCGCCATGATTCCATAGACCCAGGGCCAGGTGATGCGATCGGCCAGAATGAAGGCCATGGCCCCAGTCATCAAAATGGCAATGCGATAGCCCAAGACATAGGTGGCCGCCCCAGCCCCCATTTCCCGCTCTTCTAGGACATCGGTACGGTAGGCATCAATGGCGATGTCTTGGGTGGCGCTGAGAAAGGTGATCACCAGAGCGATCAGGGCGACCAATTGGAGCACCGAGGCCGGTGTCGGTGAGGGGCCTTGGGCGATCGCCGACATTTGCACGGCCAGGGCCGCGATCGCCACCATCAGCCCGAGTTGTCCAATCACTATCCAGCCCCGCCGTCGTCCCAGACGCGGTGGCGCAAATCGGTCTAAAAAGGGCGACCACAAAAATTTGAGCGAGTAGGGCAAACTCACCAGGCTAAACCAACCAATGGTTCTCAGATCCAGTTGAGCTTTAGTCATCCAGCCCCGAAAGGCATCATCCATCAAGGCATAGGGCAAACCCGAGGCAACACCCAGCAGGAGAATGGCCGCCATCTTGCGACTTTGAAAAACCCGGATTGGGGATAGATTGGTTCTCACAATTTTGCCGAGTGGTATTGGATTGAGATGATATCAGAGCAAGATAGTAACAGATTGGGTAAGTAACACCCGCTCTCAACCATCCTCACAAAAGACTGAAAAAATCTGATCCACTTCAAAGCAATGGTGAGGAACACTACTTTATAGGTTGAGTATGGGTAACTTACGATTACTCTTGAGGGGTCTTACCCCCCAGCCCCCAGCCCTATGAACCTGCGTCAAAAAACCCTGCTGCTCACCACGCTGCCGCTCCTGGGGCTGTTGGTGATTCTGTATGGGAGCTTTTCTGCCATCTTGCAGCGCAGCTATGGTCGCCTAGAGCAGCAGGACGCCCAGAAAAACCTGCAGCGGGTCGACGAAGTGCTGGCCGGTGACCTGATACAAATGCAAAGTCTCACTGAAGACTGGGCCGCCTGGAACGATACCTACGCCTTTATTGAAGACCGTAATACCGATTATATTGCGTCAAACCTAACCAAATACGGCTTCGAGAGTTTACAGCTCAATGTGGTGGCCTATGTTAATCGCCAAGGGCGGATCGTCTATGGCACCAGCTACGACTTTAAGTCGCAATCGTTCTCCCCGGTGCCGCCGGATCTGGCCCAGCGGCTCACCCCCGATAGCCCACTGATGCAGTTTCCGAACTTGGCCACCCACCACCAGGGGCTGATCACCGTCAACGGTCAGCTTATGCTGATCGTCGTTGAGCCGATTTTGCGTAGCGATGCCACTGGCCCCGCCAAGGGTGCCTTGGTCATGGGGCGCTACCGCAGTGCTGAGGTGGTCGAATCGCTGGCGCTGCGTACCCGCCTAGACATCGACCTATATCCCCTCATCCAAGGAGCGCTGTCGCCAGAGCTTGAGCCTATTTTGGCCGACCTCAAGACCCAGCCCCCTCGGGCCTCAGGAGGCCCTCAGACCCTGGTGCACCCCCAGGCGGCGGATCGGCTGGCGGGCTATACCCTGTGGTCTGATGTATACGGCCAGCCCCAGGCGCTGTTAGAGGTCAACCTGCCCCGTGATATCTACCGCCAGGGGCAGATCAGCCGTCACTATTTGGGCTGGTCCCTCGTGGGCACCTGCCTGGTGTTTACCGGCGGTATGTTGCTGCTGCTCGATCGGGTCATCCTGCGGCGGCTGGTGGAGCTCAGCCAGGCAGTCCAGCAGATTGGGCGATCGAACGATTTGACCCAGCGGGTGCAGGTGCAGGGCAACGACGAACTGAGCGATCTGGGCGATCGCATCAATACCATGCTGGGTGAGCTGCAAATTAGCAATGAACAGCTGGCCGAAGAGCAGCACAAGGCCGAGCAGCTGCTGTTAAATATCCTCCCGGCCTCCATTGCGGGAGAGCTGATGCAGACCCAGGTGGCCATTCCCCAGAACTTTGATGAGGTGACCATTCTGTTCGCCGACATTGTGGGCTTCACCAGCCTCTCCCATCATCTGTCGCCGATCAAGCTGGTTGACATGCTCAACCAAATTTTTTCCGCCTTTGACAGCCTGGCAGAACAGCTGGATCTTGAGAAAATTAAGACCATTGGCGATGCCTACATGGTGGCCGCCGGGTTGCCCACTCCCCGGCAGGATCATGCTGAGGCGATCGCCGAAATGGCCCTGGCTATGCAGCAGGTGACGGCCTCCTTTCAGTCGGTGTCGGGGGAACCCCTGCAGATTCGCATTGGCATTAATACCGGCGTGGTGGTGGCTGGGGTGATCGGTACCAAAAAGTTTATCTACGACCTGTGGGGCGATGCCGTCAACGTCGCTAGTCGCATGGAATCCTCTAGCGACCCAGGCCAGATCCAGGTTACCGCCGCTACCTACCATCGCCTCAAAGACAAGTACTGGTTCGAAGAGCGCGGTAGCATTGCGGTGAAAGGGCGAGGCCAGATGGAGACCTACTGGCTCCGGGGCCATCGGCCCGAAGCGTTATTCTGCCCACTACGCGCAGGCAGCACAGCATCGTAGGAGATTTCTGGAAAAGAAGATACCCCCGGTAGGGGCGCAGAGCCCTGCGCCCTGGCCAGGAATCAAAATTATTCGGTATTTTTGTGGCCAGCATTATCCTGACGTCTTGTCCGCCGCAAAGATGGGCCAAGGCCACGCATTCATTAAAAA
>JAIXUR010000079.1 GCA_027483425.1 Cyanobacteriota bacterium
CAAACTCTCCATGTTAGTTATCAACTCCGTAGAGTTAATCTCAATTAGTCATTCGTGATAAATGACCCGAAAAGTGTGTCCCGGATACCTCAGTATCCGTTCTGTCTTCTTTCTTGCTTAACTCCAGCACTCGTGCTATCGTTAAAACAATTTAATCCTTGACAGGAACCTTGGCTTTGTTTCTAGACTATGTAGTTGTCGAGGTTCGCTTCGGCCCTCGAGAGCGGCGCGTTTAACGCGTTTCCCTCAGGCGCTTTACTAATATAAGCTGCTTACTCTGTCATGTCAACTCCTTTGACGAGATTTGTTCTCGCCGCCTCAAACCCCCGCTCAGACAGGGTTTTGGACGCTTAAACCACCCCAAATCATCCCCTCAACCAAAATCTTTTCTCGAAATTCTTTCTCGAAACACCGCATCTAGCGCTCGGATCCAGGAAAATAACAACACCCCTAGCGTCCTATAAGCCCACCCACACCAAGGTTATGGGCGTTATCCCTAAGTTAAATACCCCGACGGTAGCGGAAATTTAAGCTGGGCTAGGGTGCTTCCCCTTCAATCTGAACTGACTGGTCATGGGCCTGATCGTTGCTCTCTAGGACGCTGATGGGGTCTGATACCCAATCCAACTCACAACACCCGGAGTCGAAACCGATACCCAGTGGGGGCATTGCAGTGCATTACCCCCACAAGTTGGGGATATACAGACAGGAGGGGGTTGAGTTCTGGATGCCCTAGTTTCTATAGAGTCTGTACAGGTCTGACCAGGCCTATGGGCGGAGGAGCGCTGGATACCCGAGCTCGGCACCTCTCTCATCCGGGTGGGCGCTTGCCCCTGGCTGAGGGAGGTGCCGCTATGGAAAATTCACGGTTCAGGCTGGGCAATGTAAGGAATCCAACAATCTAGCTGGAGCTGGAATCTTTCTGCTGGTATCAATCTTCGATAGCTATCAGGTGCTTCTACGTTGGATAGCTATCGATCATGACCAGTGCTAAATCTATTTTTATTTCCTACCGCCGCCGTAATAGCAGTGACATTACTGGGCGCGTCTATGACAGGCTAGTGGCCCATTTCAGCGAAGACAGGGTTTTTAAGGATGTGGACTCAATTCCGTTTGGGGTGAATTATCGCCACCATCTGGAGCAGGAGGTGAGTCATTGCCCGGTGCTGTTGGCGATCATTGACCCTAATTGGCTGGGGGTTACCGATGCTCGAGGTCGGCTTAAGCTGGCCAATCCTGCGGATTGGGTGCGGGTGGAAATTGAGACGGCGCTGCAGCGCGATCGCCTGGTGATTCCGGTGCTGGTGGGGGGGGCAACGCTGCCGGATGAAACCGTCCTGCCCGAGAGCCTCAAGGGGTTGGCCTACCGCCAGAGCGCTCAGGTACGCTGTGATCCCGACTTTCACCGCGATGTAGATCGACTGATTCATCGCATTGAAGGGGTATTCAGTGGGTTAGCCCTAGGGGGCAATGTCTCTGCTCCACCGCCGGGGAATTTTTCGGCTCCCAGCTTAATTAATGAACTAGCTACCGCCCTGGCTACCGCCAGCCAATCCGCACAGTCGTCTAAACCGTCTGCCATGGGGCGACGACGGTGGCTGCACCTGATGGGCTTGGGGTTGTTGGGAGGAGGAGCGGCGATGGCTGTCCGGAATCAGGTGCCAGCCCTAGAGCCCCTAACGGCTGGGGATATTTCTAGAGCTATGCCTGACCTGACGACCTGGCCCGATCATCTCCAGCAGGCTCTGGAGCACGGTTCCCCTGTGCTCCCAAATCGTGCGCTGGAAGCGCCTACTCCAGGGGAGGCGTACAGCTATGAATCAGTGAGTGTGGATGAATTTGGGATGGGGCGATCGCAGATCAAGTTCTCTACACCTGCCTACCAAGAGCTATCGATCGACACCCTGGCTGGCGCGATCGCCCTGCAGCTGGTATCGATTGGGGGCGGGCAGTTTGTGATGGGGGCCCCTGCCACCGAGCCTGGTCATGATCCATCCCAGCCACCCCAAACCATTGCCGCAGTGGAGCCGTTTTGGATGAGCATTTACCCAATTACCCAGAAGCAGTGGCGGGCTGTCACGATGCTGCCCGCAGTGAATAGCCCCCTAGACCCTGACCCGGCCCACTTTAAAGGGGATGATTTGCCGGTCGAACAGGTCTCATGGCAGGAGGCGATGGAGTTTTGTGCGCGTCTCAACCAGTGGATCGAAACCCAGTCCTCTGACTTTCCCCTTCGCCACTACCGGCTGCCCACGGAAGCCGAGTGGGAATATGCCTGCCGCGCTAAAACCACCACCCCCTTTAACACGGGCCAAACCCTCACCACGGAATTGGCTAACTATGACGGCACCCACCCCTATCGTCAGGAGCCAGCGGGGACGTTTCGCGGTACCACCACAGCGGTGGGAGGATTTGGCAAGGCGAATGATTTTGGCCTCTACGACATGCACGGTAACGTGTTGGAGTGGTGCGGTCTCAACCCAAACACGCAGGATACTACCGCCTGGCGAGTCGTACGCGGTGGCTCGTGGAAAAGCCTGCCCCAGCACTGTAGGTCGGCCTATCGAGCTGGGCTCAGGGCCGATACCCACAGTCCTGAGGTGGGATTTCGCCTGGTAGCTGAGGGGTAGACGGGAGAAGCCATCCTGGCGAAACTACCCAAGCCGTTGATTCATCCCAAGGGCGCAGGCCCTGCGCCCCTACTGCGGGTACCTTCTGGTTCCAAAAGCTCCTGGCTCTCCCGTGACTCCAAGGCGCGGGCAAATTACTGGGGTAGGTACTTCTTCAGCAGCAGGCTGAGCTTCTCTAGGGTCGCGGGGGGAGCGTTATGCAAGGGCGTAATGATGGCGTATTTGAGGGCCGAGTGGGCCTCAGACTCGGGGGGATTGGCGGCAATGCGGTTGACCACTTCCCGAATCACTCGCTGGGCATTGACGGCATTTTTGGTCAGATTGCCGATCACCATGTCTACGGTGACGCTGTCGTGGTCGGGGTGCCAGCAGTCGTAGTCGGTGACCAGGGCCAGGGTGGCGTAGGCGATTTCGGCTTCTCGGGCCAGTTTGGCTTCGGGCAGGTTGGTCATGCCAATGATGGTGGCACCCCAGCTGCGATAGAGCTCAGACTCGGCCTTGGTGGAGAAGGCGGGGCCTTCCATACAGACGTAGGTGCCACCTCGGTGGAGATCGACATTCGGCAGATCGAGGCTGTCGACGGCGTCGGCCAGTACGGTGGCCAGGGCGGTGCAGACGGGTTCGCCGAAGGTGATATGGGCCACCAGGCCTTCGCCAAAGAAGGTGGAGATACGATGGCGGGTGCGATCGATGAACTGATCGGGCACCACCATATCTAAGGGTTTGGCGGCTTCCTTGAGGGATCCCACGGCGGAGGCCGAGATCAGGTATTCCACCCCGAGGGACTTCATGGCGTAGATGTTGGCGCGAAAGGGAAGTTCGGTGGGCATCAGGGTGTGCCCGCGCCCGTGGCGGGCTAAAAAAGCCACTCGGATGCCATCCAACGTGCCCAGGATGATGGCATCGGAGGGACTGCCAAAGGGGGTATCAATGCGAATCTCTTCGATGTCGGTGAGGGCTTCCATTTGGTAGAGGCCGCTGCCGCCAATGATGCCAATCTGTGCCTGGGCCGCCATGGTGGTTAATGTCTAGAACTGGACTGCAATATCATACCTGGGACTGCTGCAACAACCAGAGGCCGGTGGTGGTCATCCCAGAATCATCCGGTCGCACCAGCAAAAAGTGGAGGCCCTGGCTGGCCTGTTTGCGCCGCTCGAACTGCTGCCCAGCCCTGGCCACATCGGCGTCGTTGAAGGTGGTGATCACCCAGCGATCGCACAATCCGGCCTCTAGGATCAGCCCGTCTGGCTCTCCCCGCATAGCGCTCAACCAGGCGGGCTGATGCGCCTGCACCCACTGCGCTAGCGCCATCGCCTGTCGCCCAGCATCAATCACAATACCAGGAATGGGAAGGGTGCTGGCGAGGCCTAACTGGGATGGCATGAGGCTAGGCGGCAGGTGGCACAGGGGGATGGGTTCGTAGGGTAAAGTTTGCTCAAAGTCGTAGGCCGCGAGGGCAGTGAACCCCCAGCGATCGCCCCATAGTTGTTCAGGCAGAGGTACCGGGGGCGGTGACTCCAGGTGGAGGGGATGATAGGGAATGGGGATGGCGTTGGGCTGGGTGGGGTACCATTTGGCCCGCTGCTGAAGCCACTGGTGCAGGGTGGGAGTGCGGCGGGTAGGTTCTACGGCGATCCCTAAGGGTTCGCAGCTAGTGGTCAGCAGCGATAGCGCCTGGGGGCGAAACACCTGGATTTTGGCGGGGGTGATCCCGGCTTTATCTAGGGCTGTTTTGAGCTGCTCTGTTACCCAAATCTTGTTCACCGCCGACTGAGGGGCGGTGGCCCCGTAGCTAAAGCTAAAATCGTCGCTGCAAAATAGAAGTTCCCACAGCGGTTCGCCACTATCGCTGGCGAGGGGTGGGCGGTGCAGATCGGCCTGCCAGAGAGTCATAGGGCTATTAAACCAGCGGACAGCGGTAGGAGAATGGGAATGTTGACCCCAGACGCAGTAGGGCATAACTTAAAGCGCTGTGATACCCATGCTATATGATAGATGCGCCCAGGGTAGGGCGATTAGGGTAGAGCACTCCGGGAGGGCAACGAGTGAATCAAGTTTTACGCATTAACCAGGCTACGGTCTTTGTGCTCAGACCAGAGCCCCCGTCACAGCTGGCCCCCGATGAGCAGGTGGCGATCGCCGCTGGCAGCGTCTATCCGCTGCAATCCTACGCCTACGCTGATGTCAACGGCGGGTTTAACGGACACATCAAGGTAGCGCTGCGCGATCGCACCCTTGGCAGCTTCAACACCTGGTTTGTGCCTAGCCAAGCGGCCCAGGTGGAGGCCGATGGGGTCGTGGTGTACCCCTATGAAGACCAGGAGAGCATGCCAGTGCTGTGGATCAACACGGGCACTCTACTCAAGCGCCGCCCCCTCGACTCGACCCTGCTCAACGCGAATGAAATTGTAGCCGTACCCCGAGGACAGACCTACAACCTGCATTCCTATGCCTCTGGCGACAGCCAGGGCAACTTTAACAACCACATCAAATTTGCGATCCGCAACGCCACGGACTTTGTGAATGGCCTGAACACCTGGTTTGTATTTACCCCCCACGCCTTTGTCACCCTCGACAGCGATGTGGTGTATCCCCGCCCAGACCCCAATGGCTTTGTGCTGCGGGTGACCCAGAGCACCCTATTCAAGCGCCGCCCCGTCGATAATACTCAACTCGCCCCCGGTGAGCAGGTGCAGGCATCGCCGGGTACAGCGCTGATGCTGAGCAGCTACGCCTTTGCCGATGCCCAGGGGCCATTTAACGGGCACATTCGCTTTGCACTCAAGTACGTTAAAGATGACATTAACGGGCTGAACACCTGGTATGTGTTTCAGGGCCATGCTCGGGTAGAACGGGCCGGGGTGGTCGTGTATCCGCCCCCACAGCCTCCCACCCAGCCCCAATCGCCCCAGTACGTGGGGCGACCCTTTAGGCTACCGGGCAACGCGTCAACGTTCTACACCGACCAGCCGATTATTCCGGGCGGCAGTTTTACCTGGGGCGAAGCCACCCATGGGGCCACCCGCATTCCTGAAACTCAAGCCATTGTGGATAACATTATTGGCCTGGCCCAGGCGCTACAGCCCGTGCGCGATCGCATCAATCGCCCTTTTACCATTAATTCCTGGTATCGGCCACCGGCCATCAATGCGGCGGTCGGGGGGGCCTCCCAGAGTCAGCACCTGTTGGGTCGCGCCGTAGACATTCAGGTGCAGGGAATGAGTGGTCGCCAGGTGGCCAATGCGGTCATGTTGACCTGGCGAGGGGGAATTGGCATCTACAACAACATTCCCAATGTGATTCATTTGGACACGGGTTCGAGGCGAACCTGGGGGTTTTAGGATCGTGGCCCCAGGGAGTTGCGATCGCTGGTTATTATATAGAACAATCCAACCTATTTTTGCTGCAGCTCCATGGCAACGCCCAAACATACCCAGGCCCATCTAACACGCACGGTACCTAAGGATCAGTCTGAGTTTTTTAAAAAGCGCACCCGCGACTCGATGGAGTACTACATGGGGGCTAAGCTGATAGAGGTCGGGGTAGACCCCAAAAACACTGTCTACCGCTGGACCTCGGAGATTAAAGGCAGCCAGGAAGAGATTACCGTCAGCGCCTACTGGGGCGAATCGCGGGAAAAGCTTGAGGCGTCTGAATAGATCGATTCAGGCTAGCTACTCCAAAACTGGCGAAAATCTTCGTCGTGCTGGCTGAGCTGCGCCCAGGGGGCACCCCACTGCTGCACAATCTCCACCAGTCTGGCGCAGGCGGGGCGCTCAGTGGCGTAGTGGCCCGCATCGATCAGTACCAGGTTGCGATCGCGCCCTTCCTGAAACTGATGAAATTTGCAGTCTGAGGTCAGGTAGGCCTGGGCCCCCGTTTTAGCCACCGCCCCCAAAAAACTGGCCCCCGAGCCCCCCAGCACAGCGACTCGGTCGATGGTCTGCGCTAGATCAGCGGCGGGGGAATAGATCAATCGCGGCGGCGAGAGCTGAGCCTGAATTAGATCCAGCAGGGCTTGCAGCGTCAGGGGCGAGTCGAGGTCGCCCACCCGTCCATAGCCAATGCCCGGTTGGGTGGGCACCACGGGGGTTGACTGTTGGAGGTGCAGCACCTGGGCCAGCAAGTCGGCGGTGCCGTCTTGCACCTGGTCAAGGTTGGTGTGGGCCGTGTAAATGCCAATACCGTGGGTAACCGCTAGGCGCACCATATCCCCCACCGGGTCGCCCTGGATCACCGATTTAAGCGGGCTAAAGATCAGGGGATGGTGGGCCAAGATGAGGTTGACGCCAATCCCCTGATTGCGCAGGGCCAGGGCCTCGGCCATGACCGCTAGGGTGGGGGTGAGGCACACCAGGGCGTAGGCCGGTTCGTCTAGAAGCCCCGGTTGCACCTGCCAACCGCAGTTATCCCAGCTTTCTTGCCAGGCGGGGTTAGCCCAAGCTTCGAGTTTGGCAATCAGATCGGCGATCGCAAGGGCCATAGAAAATACCGCTGCCGAGGATAGGAGGAAGCCACCAGTGCATCCTACCCCGCCTTAACGAGGAACTTTTCGGGAATCTGGGTGTACTGGCTAACAATCTGGCGAAACTCTTCGCCGTCAACGGTTTCACGCTCTAGCAGCACATCCACCAGGTAATCCATTAGGGTGCGGTGTTCGCGCAACAGGGTGCGGGCTCGCTCCAGGCAAGACAGGGCAATGCCGCGCACCTGGGCATCAATTTTGCCCGCCATCTCTTCGGAGACTTCGCTGCGGGGCATCAGGTTGCGGCCCAAAAACACCTGATTATCCATGCTTTCTAAGGCGACGGGGCCCAGCTCAGACATGCCGTAGAGGGTCACCATCTGGCGAGCCAGGTTGCTCACCTGCTGAATGTCGCCGCTGGCCCCGGTGGAGGTTTCGCCGTCGCCAAACACTTCGGCTTCGGCGGCAAAACCGCCGAGGGCGACGGTAATGCGATCGACTAGCCAGTTGCGGGTGTAGAGACCACTATCGATGATGTCTTCGTTGGGCAAGGACTGGGTAAACCCCTCGACCCCCCCCGAGCGGGGAATGATCGTGACTTTATTTAACTCGTCGGAGTGGGTGAGCAGGGTAGTCAGCAGGGCGTGGCCCACCTCGTGGTAGGCGGTCATGCGCTTGCGGCTGCTGTCGAGCAGGGGAGTCAGGCTGAGGCCAATGGTGATGCGATCGATGGCATCTTCGATCTCGGTCATGCCCATGGCCTCTTTGCGGCGACGGGCGGTAAGAATAGCCGCCTCGTTGAGCAGGTTAGCCAGCTCCGCCCCCGAAAACCCTGGGGTTCGGCGGGCCACCGCATCGAGGGAGACCTCGGGTTCAATTTTTTTGTTGCGGGCATGGACGTCTAAGATCGCCAGGCGGCCTTTGTAGGTGGGCAGGTCAACGACCACCTGACGGTCAAACCGCCCCGGACGCAGCAGGGCCAGATCGAGCACATCGACCCGGTTGGTGGCGGCGATGACAATCACGCCGCTGTTGCCCTCAAAGCCATCCATCTCGGTGAGCAGCTGATTGAGGGTTTGCTCACGCTCGTCGTTGCCGCCGCCAATGCCCGCCCCTCGCTGACGGCCCACCGCATCAATTTCATCAATAAAGACAATGCAGGGGGCGCTTTCCTTGGCCTTGCGAAACAGGTCGCGCACTCGGGAAGCACCTACCCCCACAAACATTTCCACAAATTCGGAGCCCGAAATGCTGAAGAACGGCACTCCGGCTTCGCCTGCGATCGCCTTAGCCAGCAAGGTTTTACCGGTACCGGGTTGACCAATCAGCAGCACGCCCTTGGGAATGCGCGCCCCAATGGCGGTGAATTTTTCGGGACTCTTGAGGAAGGTGACCACCTCTTGCAGTTCTTCTTTGGCTTCTTCAATGCCAGCCACATCGTCAAACACGACACCGGTTTTAGCCTCCATTTGAAAGCGAGCCTTCGATTTGCCAAAACTCATGGCATTGCCCGCCCCGGACGCCGACCGCCGCAGCAGGAGCAGGAGCCCAAAGATCAAAATCAGCGCCAGTAGCGAATTAGTAGCCAGCCAGGCTAAGGCTCCACTGCTGGAGGAGTCACGAATTTCCACATCCACGTCGTTGGCCCGCAGGCGACTGATCAGCTCCGCGTTGCTGTCTCCGGCAAACAGGGTCACTTCCTCGGGGGGTTGATCCTTAGCCGCCCCGTCTAGGGTGACGTAGGCAATGCCTCGAACATCGTCTAGGTCAACCTTTTCGACCTGGCCCGCGTAAAAAAAAAAAAAAAATTGGCCGTAGGTCAGCTCTTCGGGCTTGGTATCGGACAAGGCCGCGGACAACGGCATTAGGCTTTGCAGCAAAAACCAGCCCATCGTCATCAACCCTGTGGCGGTCACTCCAGCATGGGGACGCCGGGCCACTTGCTTACCAGGAAAACGCATCGACATACAGGATTTAACTCAGCGAGATGTTATCCAAGGCCAGTATCCCCAGATACCGGATGGGTTTTAACTAGTCTAACTCCCTCGCCCTGAAATGACCGCCCAGTCTAAAAAGCTTTGCGGTGTGTATATGACATCCACACCGCAGGGCGAACGTCGTCCAGACGAGGTTCGTTTCCATAGCTTCAACTACCGACGGCAGCCGAGGCTTTAATTAGAACGGGCCTGACGAGATTCGAACTCGCAACTTCCGCCGTGACAGGGCGGTGCTCTAACCAGTTGAACTACAGGCCCATGAATTAGGCAATCTCTATTCTGTGGCTTGGGGATACTTTTGTCAAACATTTTTTGAAAATTTCTGGGCAAACACAGACTTAATCCACCAGACGGTGCGAGCACTGGGCGGCAGGAACGATCGTTATCTCATCCGACTGATCCGTAATTTCCCCTTCGGGAGGTGTTTGAAACGTCAGAGAGAACCGGCCTCGATCCTGGAAAAGCCGGTCAAGGGGGGGCATGTCGCAGGATATTTGCAGTCGCCCTAGGGCTAGTAGGATCAGGGTATGCCCGTTTCAAACATCCTCTGAGGTTCATTTTCTAGGAGCTGACAGCATGTTTAATCGTCCGTGGCACCAATTACCGATTCCGCTAGCGTTACTCAAATTAGTTAAGTTTCGCCATGAACTGCGCCAGCATAACCTCCACGACACGTCCCAGCTTCCCCATCGAGACGCCTTACCTCAGCCAACACCGGAGCCTGACGGACGACATTTAACCGCCCGCACCGCCGATGGCAGCTTCAATGACCTCAAACACCCTGAAATGGGGATGGCGGGCACACGGTTTGGTCGCAATGTACCGTTACAAGATGCCAAGGAAGATAAGCACAAGATTCATCAGCCCAGCGCTCGCCGGGTCAGCCAAGCTTTGCTGACCCGGCACGAATTTATTCCAGCCACGATCCTCAATCTCAATGCGGCCGCCTGGATTCAGTTTCAAACCCATGACTGGTTTTCCCACGGCAGTAACCAGCCCAATAACCAGCTAGAAGTGCCGGTAGAAGACAGCGATAGCTGGGCCCATGAACGCCCCATGGTGGTCGATAAAACCCTGGCGGATTCGACCCGCGCGGTTGATGATGGCCTACCGAAGACGTTTCTCAATACCGAAACCCACTGGTGGGATGCCTCCCAAATCTACGGCAGCAAGCAGGAGACCATCGATAAACTGCGTTCCCATCGGGACGGCAAAATGCGCATTGAAGCGGATGGCTTTTTACCCCTAGATCCGGAGCTGGGCATTGACCTGGTGGCTTTTCCAGGCACCTGGTGGATTGGCATGAGCATGCTGCACACGCTGTTTGTCCAGGAGCATAACAGCATCTGCGATCGCCTCAAGCAAGCCTATCCCGACTGGAGCGATACCCAGCTGTTTGACCATGCCCGCCTGATCAATGCGGCGCTGATTGCCAAAATCCACACCGTGGAATGGACCCCCGCCATTTTGCCGCACCCCGCGACCGATCTGGCGATGAACGCCAACTGGTGGGGGCTGTTGGGTCGCGACTTCAAGAAAGCCTTTGGTCGCCTGGGCGAAGGAGAATTGCTGAGCGGTATTGTCGGTTCGGCGACGGATCACCACAGCGCCCCCTACTACCTGACCGAAGAGTTTACCTCGGTCTATCGCATGCACCCCCTGGTGCCGGATGAATTCGAGTTTTATTCCCATGAGAACGGTGCCTTGCTGAGCAAACAGGACTTTATCTCCGGGTTTGATAAGAACACCCGCCCCCTGACGAAGGAGGTGGGCTTCGCGAACCTGTTCTATTCTTTTGGAATTGCCCACCCCGGAGCCGTGACCTTGCACAACTATCCCCACTTCCTGCGGCAGTTGGTCAAACCCAACGGTGAGGTCTTTGACCTGGCGGCTGTCGATATTCTGCGCGATCGCGAACGGGGTGTCCCCCGCTACAACCGTTTCCGAGAGCTGATTGGTCGGGGGCGAGTGAACTCCTTTGAGGAGATCACCAGCAATCCCCAGTGGGTCAAAGAGTTGAAGGAGGTCTACGACAATGACGTCAACCAGGTTGACCTGATGATTGGTCTCTTTGCCGAAGATTTGCCCCAGGGTTTCGGCTTTAGCGACACGGCCTTTCGGGTGTTTATTCTGATGGCGTCGCGGCGGTTAAAGAGCGATCGCTTCTTTACCAAAGACTACCGGGCCGAGATCTACACCCAGCTAGGACTCGATTGGATTGAAAACAACTCCATGGTTTCCGTGCTCAAGCGCCATTACCCCGGCCTCACCCCCGCCCTGCGGAACATGAGCAACGCCTTCAAGCCCTGGCAGCGGGTCGGGCCCCAACGCCCTTAGCCGGCCCGAGCTATTCCAAAAACTGAAGCACCGTCACCCTGGGGGTGGGCAGGTGATCGTAGCGGCTGGCGGTGGCTTCGATCTGGCGGAGCTGCCCCAGGGCCAGGCTACAGGGCATGCCGTATTTAGCCTGGACGCGATCGCTAGCGATGGTCAGGGCTGTGCGCGATCGCGCCACAAAGTCAGCCAAGGGGTAATCGGTAGCCGGTGCAAAATAATCTTTCACCACCAGAGAGGGGGAGTAGCAGGTGTCCTGGTTACCATCGGGCCATTGAATTTGGAAGCGGATTTCGGGCATGGGGAGGGTGGATGAGTGGGTGAGGGGTTGGGAATTTTGAATTTTGGATTCACGCAGGGGCAGACCTATGTGTCTGCCCTGGGTTGGAAATGTCTATCCCATTTGAATTATGGTCTTTTCCAGTCGGCGATGTTCCAGGTGCTGAGATCCCAAGGGGTGAGGTTGATGCCGGTGAGGCGGTTGCTGACGCCGGATACGTCGGCGCGGTGCACGACGGGAAACACGGCGGCTTCGTTGATCAGCAAATCATTCATTTGAATAAACAGTTCCTGGCGGGCGGCGGGGTCTAGCTCTGCGGCCGCCTGCTGCCAAAGGGCATCGTAGTCGGGGTTGCAGTAGCGGGCGTAGTTGCCCTTCGACCAGTTGTTGGCTTTTTGGGCAATTTCATCGCAGGTATAGGTCTGCATGTAGGCCCCAGGGTCGGGGTTGGTGTTGCCGGTGGCAAACATTTGCAGGTCCGCCGAGAAGCGATCGAGGGTGTCGCGGCTGGCCGGGTCACCAGAAAAGTACACGCTGGCGTCGATGCTCTTCAGCTCGACCCCGATGCCAATCTGCTCTAGGGATTGCTTGACAATTTCCTGGGTTTTCTGCCGCACCGGGTTCACCGAGGTCTGGAAGACGACTTCCATTTCTTGGCCGCCTTTGTCGCGGGTGCCGTTGCCGTTGCTGTCGACCCAGCCGGCCTCGTCAAGCAGGGCGGCGGCGGCCTCTAGGTCATAGTCGTAGCGGGTGTTGTCGGAGGCGAAGGGTCCTGGGGCCACCAAAAAGTTAGTCGTCGGCTGCCCCGTGGGCCCGTAGAGCTGGGCGGCAATGGTATCGCGATCGATGGCCAAATTGATGGCCTGACGCACCTGGCGATCGCTAAAAAAGGGATGGGGAAACTCGATGCTGGAGGTTTCCCCGTCGGCGGTGGCCTGGTTGGGATCGGTAAAGTTGACGATGATACGCTCAACCAGGGAGCCAAAGTTAGCGACTACCTGGCCCTGTCCGGCGGCCCCAAGCTGCTTCAGAATGGCGGCCTCGACCTGGAGGTTGTTGGCGTAGTCCACATCGCCGGTTTGCAGCACCGCCCGCGCCGCCGACGTGGCATCCCCGCCGCCCTTCAGCTCCACCCGGCTAAAGGCGACCTGGTCGGCCTCGCGGTAGTGGGGGTTGGCCTCATAGACAATCACATCGCCGGGGGTAAAGCTCACCACCCGGTAGGGGCCGGTGCCCACGGGCAGGGTGTTGCCGGGGGCCTCGCGCCCATTGGCACCGTTGTAGTCCTTAAAGATGTGCTGGGGCAGCACCATGCCCTCAGTGCCGGTAAACACCAGGTACCAGGCCGGGTTCGGTTCCTTAAAATTGATCCGTACCGTGGTGTCGTCGAGGGCTTCGACGCTCTCCACCAGCTCGTAGGACCCTGCGTTGACGGTGGCCACTTCGGGGTTAACGATGAACTCGTAGGTAAAGGCCACGTCCGCTGCCGTGAAGGGGGTACCGTCCGACC
>JAIXUR010000235.1 GCA_027483425.1 Cyanobacteriota bacterium
GCACCTGCCATGAGTGGGAGCCTCAGCCCGCCCAGATTGAACCCCTGCGATCGGCCCTGCTGGCCATTGTGGCCCAGGATGGTTCAGCGCTGGTGGCCCTTAATGCCCTGCGCAATGCCCGCTTAATTGAAGGCGAAATGATCGGCCACGTGACCCAACTTCACAGCGATCGCGCCGACGAGACCATCTGGCAGTTTGCCAAGTACAAGGCTGCTGCCGTAGCCCTTAACCCCATTGCCGGCCTCGATCTCCTGGGCGGGGTCGTCACCGACCTGGTAATGATTCGCACCCTGGCCCGACTCTACGGCTTTCCCATTACCAGCCACGAGGCCGGGCGACTGTGGCGGGCTATTCTCAAAAGCTCGGGCACGCTGTTGCTGAGCGAGCTGGGCAGTGGGCTACTGGGGGCCGGTAAAACCACCGCCGCCCTGGTCACCCTAATGGACAGCGTCTCGGGGCTGGTGGCCCTGGCGGGGGCCATGACCGCCCAGGCCAGTGCCGCTGGATACGGTACCTATGCCGTGGGCCAAGCCGCCAAAACCTACCTGGAGCAAGGCTGCACCTGGGGGCCGGAGGGGGTAAGCGCCACCCTAACGGCCATTCTCAACGACACCGACACCTCGGGTACCCTGACGCGGCTGCGCCAGGAGGTACAGGCCGAACTGGTAGAAGCCTCAGCCCCCAGGGGCTAGCAATGAATTCAGCGCTACACAGGAGCCCAAATAGCTATGCCTATACTGGGGACGACCTCCCCTGGGCCATGGCTATGGAATCGCTGACCCGCCGCACCACCCGCACTACCGCCCATCGCACCAAGATTGTGGCCACCATTGGCCCCGCTAGCAGTTCTAAAGCAATTCTCAAGCAGATGATTGAGGCGGGCATGGACGTGGCCCGCCTCAACTTTTCCCACGGTAGCTACGATGACCACGCCCGCACGATCGCCCTGCTGCGCGAAGTCTCCCAGGAGCACGACACCCCCATTACCCTGCTCCAAGACCTGCAAGGGCCAAAAATTCGCGTCGGTCAGCTGCCCAACGATCCCCTTGAGCTAGCGGCAGGCACTACGTTGGATCTGGTTCCCCTCGATCAGGTAGACGCCATCCCTGGCAGCATCGGCATCGACTACCCCTACCTGGCCGAAGAAGCCCAGCCCGGCATGCAGATTTTGCTCGACGACGGGCTGCTAGAGCTAACGGTAGAGGCTGTAGTCGATGACAAGGTCACCTGCCGGGTGATCCAGGGAGGCCCGCTAAAAAGCCGCAAGGGGGTCAACCTGCCCGAGCTTAACCTGCGCCTACCCTCCCTCACCGAAAAAGATAAGCAGGATCTAGCGTTTGGCGTCTCCCAGGGGGTCGATATTATTTCCCTCAGCTTTGTGCGCCAGGCCAAGGATATTCTCAACCTGAAGACGCTGCTGGCAGAGTTGGGGGCCAGCCATACCCCGGTGCTGGCCAAAATCGAAAAGCCCCAGGCCATCCAAAATCTAGATGAAATTCTCGATGTCGTTGACGCCATTATGGTGGCCCGGGGCGATCTGGGGGTCGAAATGCGGGCCGAAAAGGTGCCCATGCTGCAAAAGCACATCATTCGGGAGTGCAATGTGCGCTCCATTCCGGTGATTACCGCTACCCAAATGCTGGAGAGCATGATCCATAACCCGCGCCCTACCCGAGCGGAGGCCAGCGACGTGGCCAACGCCATTCTCGATGGCACCGACGCGGTGATGCTCTCAGGGGAATCGGCGGTGGGGGCCTTTCCGGTGCGGGCGGTGGAAATGCTGGCCCGGATTGCCACCGACGTGGAGCAAAACCTGGAGTTTGTCAACGAACCCTCGGCCTACAGCGATGAAACCCACGCCCTCAGCGAAGCCCTCAACGCCATTGACCAGACCCTTGACCTGGCGTACATTGTCTGCTTTACCGAAACCGGCTACACCGCTACCATTGCCTCCGGCGAACGGCCCAACGCCATGGTGGTAGCCTGCACTCCCAAGGAAACGGTCTACCACTGGATGAATTTAATCTGGGGCGTGAAGCCCATTCTGCTGGACGCCTTTCCCCACAGCTTTGAGGACATGGTGATCACCGCCGAGACGAGCCTACTGGCTCGGGGTATGGTCGTCCCAGGCGACAAGCTGCTGGTGATGGGGGGCGTACCCGCCAATACCCCCAAGGGCACCAACTTCCTCAAAATTCATACCGTGCAGGGGTAGATCGGGCGGCACAGGTCACCGCCATGATCCTAAGGAGATGTCTAGAGCACCGGTACAGTAGTGCTAAAAACCCGGTTTCTTCGTCGCTGCGCCAACGCCATGACTTGTCTTCTGGCCGAGAAACCAGGTTTCTGTACCGACGTTCTAGGCAAGAAGACCCAGTTTTAATCCAGCGACTGTAGCCGCTGTAGGGTGAGCACAGCCCACCGTTCGGGAAACTATTTTCCAGAAGTCGCCTAAACCGCCAAGAACTCTTGAATAATGTCATTGGTCAGTTCGCTAGTGGGGCCGTTGGCCACAATGCCGCCCCGCTGCATGGCGTAGTAGTAGTCGGCCTGACGCACAAAGTGCAGGTGCTGCTCCACCAGCAGCACGGAGATACCCGTGGTCTTAACAATTTTCTTCACCGCCGCCTCGATATCGAGAATGATCGAGGGCTGAATGCCTTCGGTGGGCTCATCCAGCACCAGGAGCTTGGGCTGACCCATGATGGCGCGGGCGATCGCCAGCTGCTGTTGCTGACCACCGCTGAGGTCGCCCCCCATGCGATCGAGCATAGTCTTGAGCACCGGGAACAGCTCGTAGATTTCCTCAGGTACGTCTTTTTTGACCTGGCCACGGGTACCCAGGGCCTCTTGGCCAATGATCAAATTCTCCCGCACCGTGAGCCGAGGAATCACCTCTCGCCCCTGGGGCACATAGCCAATGCCCAGGCGCGCCCGGCGATCGGGGGGAAACCCATTCACCACCTGGCCCTCAAAGCGAATTTCCCCGGTGCGGGGCCGCAGCACCCCCATGATGTTTTTGAGCATGGTGGTCTTGCCCACGCCGTTGCGGCCAATCAGGCACACCATCTGTCCCTTGGGTATGGTCATGGTCACATTTCGCAAAATGTGGCTTTCACCGTAGTAAAAGTTGAGCCCCGAGACCTCTAGCATGGGGGCAATCATGGGGTCTTGCAGGGCGGGGGAGGGAAGGGTGGTGGTCATGGGGAGTTTGAAGTTTGGAGTTTGGATGGGCGGGGGGGATAGGCGTAGGGGCAGACCCACGTGTCTGCCCCCATCTCTGACATAACGAAACGTACAAACCTGGGGCAGGGGTCGGGGGCCTGGGGTTGATGATCAGACGCTCTGACAACACCCAACAGGCACCCGACCCCGACCCCTACCCTCGGGCGGCCAGTTCTTCCAGGGCAGCGGCCTCAAGACGGCTGACGGTGGCGGGGGGCAAGTCCAGCAGGCTCAGCAGCTTTTGATAGGCCACCGCCTCGGTCTGGTTGATCTGGTTGGCGCTAATCACCTCATAGCTCAGCATCAGGGCCTCCTCTTTCTGGGCCGGGGTGGCGAGCTGGGGCACCAATTCTTCTAACGGAATTTCTTTCGCTAGAAGGTTTTTCAGGTCGTCCCGCAGGCTGGCTTGATCGTCGGGACTATGGGCAAACTTGCGACTGAGGCGATCGAGAATCACCTCCTGCTGCACGTTGGCGAAGTTGTCGTCGGCCCAGGCCATGGTGGCGGCGATGCGCAACAGCAGCATTTGCTCAGGGGTGAGGGAGGTTTCCTTGCCCAGGTAGACCTCAATCACCTTGGGGTCGTTCTGGACCTGATCCATGGTGCCTTCGAAAAGCACGCTGCCCTGGTGCAGCACCGTAACCTGGCGGGCGATCTGGCGTACAAACTCCATGTCATGCTCAATCACCACAATGGAGTGGCTTTCGGCCAGGGACAGCAGCAGTTTGCCGGTTTGTTCAGTTTCTTCGTCGGTGAGACCCGCCACGGGCTCATCGACCAGCAGCAGGTCAGGGGACTGGGCCACCAGCATACCAATTTCGAGCCACTGCTTCTCGCCATGGGAGAGCAACGCTGCCGGGATATCGGCCTTGTGATCCAGGCCAATGGTTTCCAGCAGACCACCTACGGTACGCTTTTCCGCCGGCGGGGGCGCTTTAAACAGGGTGGGGAAAACGTTCTTGTTGCGATTGCAGGAGAGGTCTAGGTTTTCCCGGGGGGTGAGGTTGAGGTAGACCCGGGGGGTTTGAAACTTGCGGCCAATGCCCAGACGAGAGATCTCGTGTTCTTTGTACTTCCGCAGGTCTTGACCCTTGAAGTAGGCCGCCCCTTCGGTGGGCTTGGTCTTACCGCTAATCACGTCGAGAAAGGTGGTTTTTCCCGCGCCGTTGGGGCCAATAATCACCCGCAGTTCGCCCTCATCCATACTGAAGTTGAGGTTGTTGATGGCCTTAAAGCCATCAAAACTGACGGTAACATCTTTAATCTCTAAAACTTTGGTGCTCACGGGGGTCAGGTCTCCTTCGGTTTCCGGGCATGGTCCGGGTAGGGTGGGCAGTACCCACCCTACTTTTCGGCGAATTCGGGGGTCTCGACTACCGCTTCAGCCTCGGCACTATCGTCGAGGTAGGGTAGGTCGGTGGGGGCCAGACCCAGGGCTGAGCTGATCGCAGGGCCAAACCGGCGACGACCCCAGCCAATGATGCCGTCGGGTAGCGTGGTCACCACAATTAAAAACAGCGCCCCCTGGAAGAACAGCCACACGTCGGGAAAGCGTTCGCTGAGCAGGCTGCGGGCCATATTCACCAGCACCGCACCCAGTACCGCACCCACCAGGGTGGCCCGCCCGCCCACGGCCACCCAGATCACCATCTCAATGGAGAAGGCAATATCCATCACCTGGGGGGAAATAATGCCCGACTGCACGGTGTAGAGGGCACCGGCAATGCCCGCGATCGCCCCCGATACCGCAAACACCAACACCTTAAAGGCGGTGGGATCGTAGCCCGAAAAGCGCACCCGGTTTTCGTCATCACGAATGGCCACCAGCATGCGGCCAAAGCGCCCGCTGGTCAGCCAGCGACAGAGGGCATACATGGCCACCAGGGCAATCACCGTGGTGATGTAGAAAACCATCCGCATGGCGGGGGTACCCACCTCCTGGCCTAAAAACACCGAGGTCGAGGTTTTGAGACCGTTGGTGCCGTTAATCAACTTTTGCTGCCCATTGAACAGGTTGAAAAACACCACCAGGGCCGCCTGGGTCAAAATCGAGAAGTAAACCCCCCGAATGCGGTTGCGGAACACCAGGTAGCCCAGCAACCCCGCCACGATCGCCGGGATGACAAAAATCGCCAGGAGCGTAAACGGGAACGAGTTAAACGGCTGCCAAAACAAGGGCAGTTCCGTCACCCCGTAGAGGCTGAAAAACTCAGGCATCTGCCCATCGGGCAGGGTGTTTAGCTCCAGGTACATCGCAAAGGCGTAGCCACCCAGGGCAAAAAAGATGCCGTGGCCCAGGCTGAGCAGCCCGGTAAACCCCCAGATCAGGTCAATGCCCAGGGCGACAATGGCCAGGGCCAGAAAGCGCCCCAACAGGTTAAGCCGAAAACCCGACAGGAGCATCGGCATGATCACGATAAGAACGAGGGCGATCGCGATCACCGCCACCACCTCGATCATCAACTTGCGCTTTTGACTGGCCTTGGCCGCAAGGCGTGGTTGAACTGCCATATCTGTAGCCATAGCCCTATAACTCCACCGAACGACCCTTGGGCGGGAACAACCCAGCGGGCCGCACCTGCAAGAAGGCAATAATAAGTGCAAAAACCATCACCTTAGCCATACTGGTCGTGGCAAAAAAGGTAAAGAAGTCGATCATCGGCTTGAAAAAATCCGTCGGCGGAAACATGAGCACCAGGGTGCCAGAGCCCAGCAGATACGTGGTAATGCCGATCACCAGCGCCGCCACAATGCTGCCCACCAGCTTGCCGACTCCGCCCACCACCACCACCATGAAGGCATCGACGATGTAATTAGCTCCCAGGTTAGGGCCAACGGAGCCCAGCAGCGTTACCGCGCAGCCCGCAATGCCCGCCAGACCAGACCCCAACGCAAAGGTCAGCGCATCCACCCGCTCGGTGGGGATGCCCAAGCAGGCGCTCATCCCCCGATTTTGGGTCACAGAGCGAATGCGCAGCCCCCAGGCGGTGCCGTTGAGGAACCAATAAACCGCTGCCAGACACAGGGCCGTCAACACAATAATGAACAGCCGAGCGAAGGGAAACTGCAGCGTAGCGCCCAGGTTAATGCCACCCCGCAGCCAGCTGGGCGGCGTCACGTCAACGTTGCGGGTGCTAAACCAGGCACGGGTAAATTTGTCGCTGCCAGAGCTTTCGATCAGAAATAGGGTGAGACCTGCGATCGCCGCCGACAGGCCCAGAAACACCGGGTTAGCCCAGGACTTGATCTGTTCCCAGTCGGTGTAGCGAGTTAACACCCAGCGCCCGACCAAAAATAGCGCGGCAAACACAGCCAGGCCAATCAGCATGGGCCAGCTGACGCTGCGGATAAACTGAATCAAAATCAAGCTCACCCCCCAGGTGGCCAGCAGGGTTTCTAGGGGCCGCCCATAGAGGTAGCGAATCACCGTCCGCTCCAGCAGCAAACCCAGCAGGGCCGACACCAAAAATGCCATGGGTAGGGCGGCAAAAATGTACACCTCAGGGGCAATTCCACCGATGCTTTTGGCCACATTTTGTACCACAAACGTGGTATAAGCCCCAAACATCATCAGTTCACCGTGGGCTAGGTTAATCACCCCCATCAAGCCAAAGACAATGGCTAACCCCAGAGCCACAATTAACAGCACCGCACCAATGCTAATGCCATTAAAAAGGCCGCCTATCAAGCCTTCTAACACAGCGCTTACCGTTTAAGAACAACACCTTGCCCCATTGTTTGCCATAAATACTTTGACAAACGAATGGGTTAAATCGCCGCAGCCAAGACCGCGTCTAATCTCAGTAAAAATACTAGGGGCAGAGCAGGCGCAGAAATGTTCACATTTAACATTTTTAGCGCCAGGCCACCGCCGCAATGAAGAACGTTGGCGACGTTAAGTCCATCGTGGTTTTGCTCCAAGGCAAGCGATTCTAGTCACCCGTCCGGCAGGTTCGGGCTGGCCATGACCATCGTTTAATGACACCCACGACCCACCATTAAGAGATTTCTGGGAAAGAAGATGCCCCCCGAGTAGTCGTGAGTAATTGCAGGATGCCTATCGCTTAGGCGAGGCTCCACCAACGCAAAGCAATGCACCGTTAGGGGGTTTAGCCACCAAGTGAAACCCTAAATTCAAAGCATGTTTCAGCACTAGCCTGGGTCTAGGTCTAGATCCGCGACTTATGGAAAATAGCTTCCCCAATGGCGGGCATTGCCCACTACAGCCGATACAGTCGCTAGATTAAAATTGGCCTGAGCTCGGGATAATTTTCTCCTTCGCAAAATCAGGCTAACCGTCCCCTCTCGGGAGGGGTTAGGGGTGGGTCAATCTAACCCTGGGCAGAGCTGAGCCGTTTTCAGAAACTCAATTGTTGCCACTGTCTTGACCCACCCCGCCCTCCGGGCACCCCTCCGAGGAGGGGATAGGCTCTCCATGGCTAAGATTCAGAGTGATCTCAAACTGAGATCTTCTTTCCTAAAAATCTCCTGATCAAACCTTACAGAAAGGCGAGGATACAGCTAGCTGCATCCTCGCCCTCAAACCCGATGGCACCTATGGCCCCATGGGTTAACCGCTAACTACTCACCTAGGCCTTGAACTTGCCACCCTTAGCCGGGTCAGACCAGTCACAGGCAAAGCCAATGGTGTCGGGTACAAACTGATTCCAGGGCAGGGGCTCAATGGCACCATCGGTCGCCCAGATGATGTCAAACATGCCGTCTTCCCGAACTTCACCCAGGCGCACTGTCTTAGACAGGTGGTGGTTGGTGTTGACGGTCACGGGGCCTTCAGGGGCCGCCAGTTCTTGGCCGTAGGTAGCTGTCCGCACCTCAGGAATATCAAAGGTACCGGCGGCTTCCACCGCCTGCTTCCACAGGTAAACCATGATGTAGGCGGCTTCCATGGGGTCGTTGGTAACGCGGTCGTCCCCAAACTCAGCCTTGAAGTCAGCGACCCACTTGGTGTTCTCGGGGGTTTCAACGGTCATGAAGTAGTTCCAAGCGGCCAGGTGACCTTTGAGGAACTCGGGGCCAATCTGCTTAACTTCTTCTTCAGCAATACTCACCGACATCACGGGGTACTTGTCGGGCCCCATGCCAGCGCCCTGAAGCTGCTTAAAGAAGGCCACGTTGCTATCACCGTTCAGGCTGTTGAAAATCACGCCGCCGTTGGGTAGCGCCGCCTTGATTTTAGTGATAATTGGGGTGACTTCGGTGTTACCCAGGGGCAGGTAGTCTTCACCCACCGTGTTGCCGCCCTCGGCCTTGAGCTGCTCTTTGATGATGGTGTTGGCCGTACGGGGGAAGACGTAGTCAGACCCAACCAGGAAGAAGTCCTTGCTTTTGTTCTCAAGCAGCCAGTTTACGGCGGGCTCGATCTGCTGGTTGGGGGTTGCCCCACTGTAGAAGATATTCTTCGAGCACTCTTGGCCTTCGTACTGAAGGGGGTACCACAGCATGTGGTCCTTCGACTCGAATACGGGCAGCATGGCCTTACGGCTGGCGGAGGTCCAACCACCAAACACAACAGCTACCTTGTCTTGGTCAATCAGCTTCTCAGCTTTCTCGGCAAAGGTGGGCCAGTCAGAGGCACCATCTTCGACCACGGCCTCGATTTGCTTGCCCAGTACTCCGCCAGCGGCGTTGATTTCTTTAATGGCCAGCTTCTCAGCGTCAACCACAGTGGTTTCACTGATCGCCATGGTGCCGCTTAGGGAGTGCAGGATACCCACCTTGACGGTCTCTCCACCAGCAGCGGGGGCCTCTGTGGCGCTATCGGTAGCACCCGTATCCGTCGTGGTCGTCGTGCCGCCACAGGCTTTCAGCAGCATAGAGGTGCCTAAGGTCGCAGACCCATACACCAAAAACTTACGCCGATTAAATCGAGTTACCATTCAAGCTCGCTCCTGACTCAACTGAATGAAAAGAGAATAACCGAAAATTCACGCAGACCATCAGAGTGGATATTAGGGTTAGTCACTGGGAGTAAATGTAGCTTGAGATACAAAATATCCAACTCGGTTGTAACAAAGCTTAGAAAACCCTTAACCTTGCGATCGCACCCTGGCCAGGATCCAACCCTGAGGTGATGCCATGCAGTCTGCTGATGGCCCAGGCATCTACCTCATTCAGGTAGATTCAACCCAGATGGGATCGCTCCGCCGGATGGTGCCAACCCCCAGCACCGTGGCTCGAATGCCGGCAATGACGCGGTTGTGCTGGGCGGTGGTGCGTAGAATGCTGAGGTCGGCGGGCAGCTCAGACTGGGGCAATGTGGTCATCCCAGAGGGCGTAGGCGCGATCGCCCCAAAACCCCCGTTCAGTCAACACCAGCTCCTCCACACATTCCCCCAGCATCGACTTCACCGGGTAGCGCCATAGCGCTCTTACCGTACCCACCAGGGTCAGGGTCATGGCTCTTTCCCAAATCAGGCCAACAGCAGAATTGATGGCATACAAAGACGGGACCAGGCTACCGTGCCGCGATCGGCGATAACACCCCATGGTGCTCAATAAAGTCAATGATCTCGGCCAGACCCACCTGGGTCTTGAGGTTGGTAAAGCCAAAGGGGCGATCGCCCCTCATTTTGCGGGCATCGCGCTCCATCACCTCCAGGCTGGCCCCCACCATCGGCGCTAGGTCTATTTTGTTGATCACCAAAAAGTCGGATTTCGTGATCCCCGGCCCGCCCTTGCGGGGAATTTTATCCCCAGCCGCTACATCGATGACGTAGAGGGTCAAATCCACCAGCTCGGGGCTAAAGGTCGAGGCCAGGTTGTCGCCGCCACTCTCCACGAACACCAGATCCAGGGGATGGAAGCGGGCTTCCAGATCCTCGATCGCCACCAAATTCATCGATGCATCTTCGCGGATGGCGGTGTGGGGGCAGCCACCGGTCTCCACACCGACGATGCGATCGGGGCTCAGGGCCTGGCTGCGCACTAAGAACTGAGCATCTTCCTGGGTGTAGATGTCGTTGGTGACCACGGCAATGGAGTAGCGATCGCGCAGTGCCTTACACAACGCATCCACCAGAGCTGTTTTGCCTGATCCCACCGGCCCAGCCACCCCCACACGAAAGGGACTAGTCATGTTCAAGAGAGTCCTTCAAATTTGGGATGCTTGGTATCTTACCGCTAGCAGGCGATTAAGCGAAAACAGGGGGGAGGTATGCGGTTTACGGTATGCGGTACAGGGTTTCGGACTTGCCGTTCACCGTTCACCGTTCCCACTTAAACCACCGATACCTGCTAGAACCCGCCTGGTCAAGCATGCCATAATGAAAGCCACATCGACCTGTAGAGGATGCCCTCCCATGGCCGAACCCAGCGGACAGTATGGCTAAAAACCCGGTTTCTTCGTCGCTGCGCTAACGATATGACTTGCATTCTGGCCCAGAAACCGGGTTTCTGGACCGACGTCCTAGGCTGGTCTTCAAAACTCCGGCCTGAGTACAGCGGGAGGCCGCAGGCCTTGTTTGAATACCCTGGCGGCTTCTAGGCGAGAGGTTTCGGCCAGCAAAATGCAGCGAATGAGTAGATCGATGTCTAAGGCAGCTAGTTGAGGAATCTGGCTGCGATCGCACCGACGATACTCCCCAGCGTCTAGGGAGTACAGACTCAGGAGCCCATCTTCCCAAAACCACACCTCGGCCACCCCCAGCAGTCGATACCGCGCCAGTTTAGCGATGTTGCCACTGGTAAACGTCACCTCAATGGCTAGGTCGGGAATTACCTTGGGGCCGCCCATGCAGTAAGACTCATCGGCCTGGGCAAAGGCTTCCCCCTCCCGCTCCTGATCCATCGATCCGGTGGGGTAAAACTCAATGCCCTTTTCCATGAAAAAGAGCTCCAGCAAGAACCCGATCACCGACTTGAAGAACTCATGATCGCGCCCCGGCCTCAGCACCTCCACCGTGCCGTCGTAGTAAAACAGCCGTACCCCAGGGCAGTCTTCTAACCCTTTTTGAATCAGTTTGAACTGATCCCAGGTGCGATCACAATAGGTTACCCGCTGGTCAGAGCTGGGGCTAAGAACTGGCGTCATGGTGAGTGCTGGAACCCTTTCCTCAATCCTACTGCACACCAAAGACCCCAGGGGGTTTCAAACCCCTGGGGTCTGGCCACCTCAGCCTAGCTGTACTTCTCGTTGGAGGCAGGCTCCAGGTCAAACAGAACCTGCAGGGTTTGCATGGCTCGCTTGCGGGCTTCGATGTCGCGCTGGGCCCGGAGTTGCACCATGGGGTCGTGGAGAATTTTGTTGACGATGCCCCGGGTCAGCGCCTCGATCACGTCCTGGTGCTTTTCGGCAAACTCGCTGCCCAGGCGGGACAGCGCTTTCTCAAGCTCCTGCTCGCGAATGGCCTCGACCTTGCTGCGCAGGCTGCTGATGGTACCCACGGTGTCTAGGGAGCGCCACCAGTCCATAAAGCTCTCCACCTCTTCGTCCAGCAGCACCTGGGCTTCCATGGCCATGCGGCGGCGGCTGGCCTGGTTTTGGGCCACCACGGCCTTGAGGTCATCGACGTTAAAGGCGTGGACGTTATCCAGCTCGTTGACGTTGGAGTTGACGTTGAGGGGCACCGAAATATCGAACAGCATCAGGGTGCGATTGGCCGTCACGATCGGTTCTAGGTTTTCCCGGTGGAGTAGGGGCTCTGTGGCGGAGGTGCAGGTAAAGACCACGTCAGAGACTTGCACCGTCTCCAGCATGAGATCGAGGGTGCCGGTGCGAATGTCGGCATCGGGAAACTGCTTAGCCAGTTCATTGGCCCGGTCAACGGTGCGGTTGAGCAGGGTGATGGTGCAGGAGGAGTCCTTAGAGATCAGGTGCTGCACCAGCAGACGAGCCATTTTCCCAGCCCCTAGAATGCTCACCTGGCAGCTATGCAGGTGAGGCACTTTCATGCGGGCTAGCTCGACGGCGGCGGAGCTAATCGAGACGGCCCCGGTGCCGATGCTGGTCTCACTCCGCACCCGCTTACCGGCGGTCAGCGACTGCTTCAGGAGGCGATCGAGCACCCGGCCAATGCTCTTGTGCTGCTGAGCCAGCTGGTGGGCATGCTTCACCTGGGCCAAAATTTGCCCCTCCCCTAAGACCAGGCTATCGAGGCCAGCCGCCACCCGCATCAGGTGGGTGACCGCATCCTGGTGGAGCAGAATAAACAGGTGCTGGCGCAGCTCGTGGAGGGGCAGGCCGCTGTGCTCAGACAGAAACTGGGTGACTTCGCGAATACCCTGCTCAGTCGCCTCGGTAATGATGTGGATTTCGAGGCGATTGCAGGTGCTGAGAATCGAGACTTCGTCGATGTGAGGGCAATGGGTCAGCTGGGCGATCGCGTCTCCGGTCTGAGCCGTTGGAATGCTAAGTTTTTCGCGAATCTGCACCGGGGCAGTTTTGTGGCTCAGGCCAATGACGGCGATATTCATTCTTCCTCCACGCGTTTAGTAATCACCTAATGTGTGGTGTCGGCCATACCTTGGCCCAGGCCGTGACGCGGCTGGGTTTGGCCTGGCGAAAGGTAAGGCCGTGCACAATTGCCAATATGTTTGAACTTAGAGACAAATAGGCTCTGACTCAAGGAAACTCAACAAAAGTCCATCAAAAACTGTAAACAGAGCCCAAAAAAAGAGATGCGGTGATCCCACATCTCGGTCATAAGCACTGTAGACAGGGTTGCGACGGCCCGACAGCGCCACCACAACCCTATCAATACCCCATGGATCTAACGAAATAGATCTAGCGAATTTGCAGAGACTTGGGCTTGTCAACCATGTGGATGGTATCTACAAACCGGGCGGTCTTCGACTGGCTAGAGATAATCAACGACTCGGTACGAGCCCCACCATGGAAGAAACGAACCCCTTCCATCAGCTCACCGGAGGTGATCCCTGTGGCCGCAAACAGCACGGTTTCGCCAGAGGCCAGCTCGTGGGCATCGTAGACCTTGTCGATGTCGGTAATGCCCATTTCATTCAGGCGGGCGATATTGGCCTCTTTGCTTTCGCCAATCAGGCCGGTTTTAACCACTGCCGGATCGTAGATCAGCTGGCCCTGGAAGTGGCCCCCTAGGCAGCGCATGGCAGCGGCACTAATCACCCCTTCGGGGGCCGCGCCAATGCCCATCAGGGCGTGGGTGTTGGTACCAGAAAAGGCACAGGAGATCGCTGCACCCACGTCGCCATCGCCGATCAGCTTGACCCGGGCCCCGGCATCACGGATTTCTTTGATCAGGTCGATGTGGCGATCGCGCTTCATGACCACGACCACCAGCTCATCGATACCGCGATCGAGACACTCGGCCAAAATCTTCAGGTTTTCGGTGGCCGACTTGTTGATGTCAACCTTACCCTGGGCCTGGGCCGGAGCTGCCAGCTTTTTCATATAGAAGTCGGGGGCCGCAAACAACCCACCCTTCTCAGAAATAGCCAGCACAGCCATAGACCCATTTTGGCCGTAGGCCACCAGGTTGGTGCCCTCGCAGGGGTCAACGGCAATGTCGATTTCTAGCAGCTCGTCGGGATTACAGAAATCAGAGGCGTTGGGCTGGGTGCAAATACCCACCTCTTCACCGATGTAAAGCATCGGGGCATTGTCCCGTTCACCCTCACCGATCACGATGCGACCGCGCATGTGAATTTTGTTCATGCGTTCCCGCATGGCTTCTACCGCCACTTGGTCAGCGATATCTTTTTCGCCCTTGCCCATCCAGCGGGATGATGCGATCGCAGCCTGTTCGACAACCTCAATAATCTCAAGACCGAGGGTACTTTCCACGGGATCAATCCTCCAAACTGCCTATATTTAATGGGTTTTCGCGTTCCCTATCTCGATTTCCCAGTCTATCAGACGGTGGGATCAAGAATATAGACAATCTACTCCCTAGGGCACCTCATAGGGCGACTCCACCGCCGGTAGCTTGCCCTGCTGCACGAGGGTCTGGTGAATCATCGCCACAATTTCGGCGCGGGTGGCGGCCTGGGTGGGCTTGAGCTGGTCGCGGTTGGGATAGTTGACCACCAGGGCATTTTCAGTGGCGGCGGCCACCTTGGGCCGCGCCCAGGCGGGTAGGGAGTCGAGGTCAACAAAGGTCTGTAGGGTTTGATCGGGGGCTGGGGGGGGAGTCAGGCCCAGGCCTGTGGCGAGGGCGACCAGCACCTCGTAGCGGGGGACGGCCTGGTCGGGGCGAAAGACATCTTTGGGGTAGCCGCTCATAAAGCCATGGGTCACCGCATTCTCAATGGCTGGGGCCGCCCAGTAGGTGCTGGGCACATCCCCAAAGGCTAGCTCAGGGCGCGATCCGGGAGCTTGGCCAAAGGACTGGCTGAGGAGCGCCGCCAGCTCAGCGCGGGTGAGGGGCTGGTCGGGTTGAAACCCACTTTCAGGAAAATCAGGCAGATATCCCTGGTCAAACATGGGCTTGATGAAGGGATAGGCCCAGTGGGTGACGGGAACATCCACCAGGGTGAGGGGCTGGGTGGTCTCGGTCACCCCACCCGATGGGGGAGTGGGTACCGTGGTGGGCGCGGCGGGAACCAGTGGCGGGGGAGCAGCGGGAGCTGTTACGCCAGATGACGAGCTCTCGGGACCCCAACCAGGAGGGCCAGCGACCCCAGGGGGACGGTCGGGCCGAGGGCGCTGATTGGGTTCAAAGGTACGCGGCTCAAAGGAGTCAGCCTGACCCGCTGGTTCTGGCTGCACCAGGGAACTTGAATCACTTCCCTGGCGGGGCAGCAGACTAGAGTCGGCCAACCATCCCTGACTACGGGAAAGGCCCCACCACAGGATGGAGCCTATGCCCAAGAAGGCCAGCACGACCGCCAGCAACTCGTCAGTATCCAGGATGCGGTTCTCCCGAGGCCAGGCCCCGTCACCGCGACGGCGATCGGGCTGGTCGGGCGGGTCAGGGGGGAGATTCACCATGGTTGAGTTAGCCAGCAGCGATGTCCTCGCTATCCTACCAGAGCGGGCTGACGTTCAGGGATGATGACGGGATTACCCCCATCGTCCAGATCGAGGCGGGCGCGATCGCCCGGTTCCAGGGTGCCCGCCAAAATCGCCTCGGCCAGGGTGTCTTCCACCAGGCGGGCAATGGCGCGACGCATGGGGCGGGCCCCGTAGCGCTGGTCGTAGCCTTCCCCGGCCAGGCGGGTTCGAAAAGCGTCGGACAGGGTGACCACCAGCTGGCGATCGGCGAGGCGCTTATTCACCTGGTCGAGCATGAGGTCGGCGATCTGATTGACTTCGTCGCGGGTGAGCTGACGGAAGACAATGATTTCATCCAGCCGGTTCAGCAACTCGGGACGGAAGTACTGCTTCATCTCCTCGTTGACCAGGTTGCGGATGTTGTTGTACTGGCTCGTCGCCGCATCGGTGGTGGCCAGGTCAAAGCCAAGGCCAGCGCCGCCCTTCTCAATCACCTGGGAGCCAATGTTGGAGGTCATGATGATCAGGGTGTTCTTAAAGCTCACCGCCCGACCCTTAGCATCGGTGAGGCGGCCGTCGTCGAGCACCTGGAGCAGCATGTTAAACACATCGGGGTGAGCCTTTTCAATCTCATCCATCAAAATGACGCTGTAGGGCTTGCGGCGCACGGCTTCCGTGAGCTGACCTCCTTCGTCGTAGCCTACAAAGCCCGGAGGGGAGCCGATCAGCTTCGACACCGTGTGGCTTTCCATAAACTCTGACATGTCGAGACGAATCATGGCCTCTTCAGAGCCAAACAGGGCCATGGCCAACGCCTTAGACAGCTCCGTTTTACCCACCCCGGTGGGGCCAGAAAACACCAGGCTGGCAATGGGGCGCTCGGCGCTGGCCAACCCCGAGCGGGCCCGGCGAATCGCCTTGGCCGCCGCCACCACCGCCTCATTCTGACCAATCACCCGTTCGTGCAACACATCTTCCAGGTGCATGAGGCGCACTGATTCGGTTTCGGTCATCCGGTTAACCGGAATCCCCGTCCAGGCGGCGACAATATCGGCAATGTTGTCTTCATCCACCAGGGGCTGGCTGGGCAAGCTACCCGCCGCTGCCTCGCCGTATTCGGGAATGTCAGCTTGCAGTTGTTGCAGTACGTTCTGGCGATCGGCTTGCAAGCTCTTAGCTTTGCCAAAGTCCTGGAGCTGCAGGGCTTCGTCCACGTCTGCATTGAGTTGGCGCAGCTGCTGCTTCAGTTCCTTGGAGGGGTACTTGGGCATAAACCGCAGCTTCACCTGGGAACCCGCTTCGTCGATCAGGTCAATGGCCTTGTCGGGCAGGTGGCGATCGCTGATGTAGCGATCCGATAGCTTGGCGGCGGCCTCTAGGGCTTCATCGGTGAAGCTGACCTGGTGAAACTGCTCGTAGCGGCTGCGCACTCCCTGGAGGATCTCGATGGTTTCATCAATGGACGGGGGGCCCACCTTAACGGGCTGGAAGCGACGCTCCAGGGCGGCATCCCGTTCAATATATTTGCGAAACTCATCGGTGGTGGTGGCCCCGATACACTGCATTTCACCCCGGGCCAGGGCGGGCTTGAGCATGTTGGCGGCATCCAGGCCGCCCTCCAGGGAACCGGCCCCCACCAGGGTGTGAATTTCGTCGATCACTAGAATTACGTCGGGGTCTTGGCGCACTTCTTCGACCAGCTGGGTCAGGCGCTCTTCAAAGTCGCCCCGGAAGCGGGTGCCCGAGACCAAAGAGCCCATGTCTAGGCTGATCACGCGCTTGGTGATCAGCGCTTCAGGCACATCCTGATTGACAATCCGCTGGGCTAGCCCTTCGGCGATCGCGGTTTTACCCACCCCAGGCTCACCGACCAGGATCGGATTGTTTTTGGTGCGGCGGCCCAGAATCTGCACGACCCGCTCAATTTCTTTAACTCGGCCAATGACAGGGTCAATTTTGCCCGCAGCAGCTAGGGCGGTCAGATCATGGCCAAACTCAGCCAAAATCTTGCCCTTTTTGCGAGAGCTGTCGCGATCGCTCTCCCGCCGACCGGCCGGTAGCGCCGCCACCTCACCCAGCTCTTGAATGATGCGGGTGCGCACCTTGGCCGGGTCTACACCGAGGTTGGTGAGCACCCGGTAGGCCACGCTCTCGGTGTTTTGGCAGAGGCTGAGCAGCAGGTGGGCGGGCTCAATGTAGGGCGAGTCCATTTTGCGAGCTTCCTGAAAGGCTTGCTCAAAAACCTGCTTCACCTTAGGGGTAAAAGGAATTTCTGGGGGTACACTGCCGCTGCCCCGACCAATAATGGCCTCGACCTCAGCACGGGCATCGTTGAGGTTCACCCCAAACTCGGCCAGCACCTTGGCTGACAGCGTAGCTTCTTCTTTAATCAGCCCCAGCAGCAGTTGCTCGGTGCCGACAAAGTTGTGGCGGAGTCGACGGGCCTCTTCCTGGGCCTTCATAATGACGGCGATGGCGGTGTTGGTGAAGTGTTCAAACATGGCGATTGTGTCAGTACCAGTGGCTTGAGGAGCGGTAAAAAGGCCGAAATTGGCTGGGCAGGCGAGCTGAGAAAGGACGGAGCGATCGCGATAACGCGAGGCCGGGGCTACCCAGAATGGTGAGAGGCGGGCCTGCTTAGTAATACTTTACGTAGATACGCCCATACCCCGCAGTGGGGAGAACCGTAGACAGCAGGTGGGGTCTAAGATTTACCCCAAATATACCTCGATCAGCCGACTAAAAAGAAAGCAAGAAAATGACCAATAATAGTTTTTCCTGAGAGATTATTTACATTACTTAACCTTATCCTATAGCCTTGGCCCAGGTTCTGCAAAGGGTCGAGACCGAACTACCCATGACCGCATCTCAATCCAAATAAATCGCTCTATTATTTCAGGACATCTTTTTTGGAGCAAACCCTGGGTACTCCCCTTGAGCACCCCTGAGGGCAAGCAGCCCGCTAAAATCCCATGATTAAAGGCCAGGGGCCACGCTAGACTAGTACATATAAACCACTACATTAACCGACCTGCCGTGACCGTTGCCATTGAGTTTGCCAGCGCAGAAGAGCTGCGAACCGCGCTAGGGCGTTGGCTCGAAGACTATGGCCATAGCGTTCATCACCAGGTGCCCTGCCCAGGGGGTGGGGTAGTAGATCTGCTGACGCCGCTCTACGCCATTTTTTGTCCGGCCAACCTCACCCCGCCCGAGCTGTGGACCACGGTAGATGCCATTCAAGCTCACCGCGATCATTTCCCCGATCAGCGCTTCGTCATTGCTGGCCTCACCCCTGAGGCCGACTGGGAAGTGGCCTACGAGATTGCCGAGCAAATCAAGGCCAAGGCCATTGAGGTTTGGTTTCTCGATCAAAATGCTCCCTTTGTCGACTTTTACACCCGGCTCACCACCGCGCTGCCCCAGGCCAAGGGGCGACTCCGGCGGCGCCATCCCCTCACCGGCTGCCTAATTTCCTTGGGCATGGCCGCCATTCTCAGCGCTAGCTTTTGGCTGGCCTACCGAATTTTGGATCGCCATCAATTTAAGGTGGCCAACAACAATCAGGAAAACCGATCCTGGGAACAACTGCACAATGCGGTAGAAGTCTGGGATATGGATACAACCTTGGTGAGCCTGGAAAAGCTCAGCGCCAGCCGCAACCCCTGCGTCGCTCAATTTGCTGAGCGGTTTGAAACCAGCCTCAAGCAGCGGGGAGCCGACGGATTTAGAGATATCAACCCGATCAAGCGCGCCCTGAACATGGAAGACGGCTGCCAGCTCGACATCCGGGAGTACGACTTTTCCCAATAGCCCCGGTCGGGGCTGGGATTAATACAGCCAGAGCGAGCCAATCTATTGAAACTCAAAATCAATAAAACTCGAGCTATCACGGCTTCCCAGGAGTATCCACGCCAGCCAGGCCAAGTTGGTTCATAGAGAATCCAGAATCCACGAACTAGACGGCCTGGTGATTCTGGCTTCTGGCTTCTGACTCCTAACGCCCTACCCATGGAACATTACAGCCCAACGCTGACGCGATCGCCATAAAACTTAATCCCAATCTATTGAGAATAATTCCGATTTGTGGTCAAATCTCTTTATTGAGTTTCTTTCTCAATAAGCATTGTATTGAGACTGATCTTAGAGCGTTCCAACTCATGACTCAAGCCTCTCCACCACGCCCACCCACCCTACCGCCCATGACGTTTCCCCCCTGCCCCGATGCTCTTTGGCTAAACGTTAGCCCCAGTTTTGAGCGATTTGACCACAAGCTCCTCGTCGGCCTGGCCCGCTATGGTGAAGTGGCTCACTGGGCCTACCGACAAACCCCAGACGAGCCCAGTTGCTTAGCGATCGCCGTGACGCTGCTGCACGACTATCTCAAAGGTCGCGATCGGCCTGTACACTTGCTCGGCCATGGCACCGGGGGCCTAGTGGGCCTACTCTACGCCCGTCAAAACCCCCACCGGGTAAACTCGCTCACCCTGCTGGCGGTGGGGGTTAACCCCATGGTCGATTGGCAAGCCCACTATTACGGCCACCTCGAACGACTGCCCTGTAGTCGCCAACAGGTGCTCACCCAGATGGTCTACAGCTTGTTTGGCCACCAGGCTCGTCCCCTGGTGCCGGGCTGGGTCAATCTGCTAGAGCAAGATCTGATCCAATCGGTCTCGGCCCACTCGCTGCTCAAGCGGGCCAGCCTCTGCCCTGGCAGCGTAGCGGTACCCCTGCTGGTGTGCGGTGGCCAGGACGATGCCGTGGTCACCCCCACCCAGATTAGAGGCTGGCAACCTTGGCTCAAACCGGGCGATCGCCTGGCGCTGTGCCCCGGTCGGCACTTCTTTCACGCCAGTCATCCACAGCCGGTAATCAGCCAAATTTTGAGTTTTTGGGGCTCTACTAGCCCTTTACTCATTGCCCCTCAGCATCTAGAACCGGTTCTTTAGCCTGGCGCGACCCTAGCCCGGGGCTAAACGGCAGCAACCGCCGGTCTTTCGGTTCTGATCAGAC
>JAIXUR010000184.1 GCA_027483425.1 Cyanobacteriota bacterium
AAAGGCGCTAGTTCATCCACATCCAGGCCAGATTTGGGGGGATCCGGTACCAGCTTCACCTGGAGGCAGCACTGGGGTATTTTCTCCAGCTCCAGGGCGGCTTGGTTCAGGCGCTCGGCTAGCTTCAGGCTATCGACCGAGTGAATCCAGTCGAAGTGTTCGACGGCCTTGCGGGCTTTGTTGGTCTGTAGACGGCCAATTAGGTGCCAGGTGATGTCGGTCAGATCGGTCAGCTCAGTCTGTTTGGCGATCGCCTCCTGCACCCGGCTTTCACCAAAGTGGCGTACCCCCAGGGCGTAGGCGGCCCGAATGGTCTCCACCGGCAAGAACTTGGTCACCGCCACCAGCGTCACCGCCGGGGGCAGCCCCTGGCGGATGCTCCCCAGGCGTGCAGCTAGGGATGAAGCGCTGGGGACAGCGGTCATTGAAAGGTCTGCTTATAGGTGTGCTGTAGCCGATCATAGTCGGCTTGCTGGCCCGCCCGCCGCAAAATGCGCAGCCGACCTTCAAGCATCAGGCGGGCATTGCTGCGGCCGAGGGGTTGAAACACCGGCCCCTCGGTGGGGGAGTTGGTGACCAGGAAAAACAGCCGCTGGGCATACAGCGTGGCAAAGAGCTCTTGCCCGTCGTCTACCATGCACACTCTGAAGAGCAGGCCAAAATTGGGGTGATTGAGATAGGTTTCTGTGCTCATTCAAGTATGAAAGGGGTATGTCTTACGACAGGATGATGATTGTGTCTGTTCAATTCGCCACATGCATTCTAGAACCTGCTGGCCAATCTGCATGCATTCCAGCGTTGAGAGGCGGTAAATTCAGCGGAATTGCGGTATTTCTCCAGCCCTAGGCGATAGGGCCAGCAGTTGGGCCTGGGCCTTTTGCAAGGACTCTTGCCACTCGCGCTGGGGGTCGCTGTCGGCCACAATACCCGCCCCCACCTGCCCCCACACCGTAGACACCCCCGACCAGCCATCAGTATGCCCCAACAGCAGGGTGCGGATCAAAATGTTCAAATCCAGGTGTCCGCGCCGGTCGAGGTAGCCGCAGGACCCGTAGAACAGGCTGCGGCCCACGGGCTCCAGGGCCTCGATGATTTCCATGCAGCGCACCTTGGGGCAGCCGGTAATGGTGCCGCCGGGAAATGTGGCCCGGATCAGGTCGACGGCGGTGCGATCGCCCTGGAGCTTTCCCACCACGTTGCTAACCAAGTGCATCACGTGGCTGTAGTACTCCACCGTGAGCAATTCATCCACCCGCACGGTGCCCCACTGGCACACCCGGCCCAAATCATTGCGCTCCAGATCGACCAGCATGATGTGCTCGGCCCGTTCCTTGGGATTGCTAAGCAGGGTTGTGGCCATCGCCCTGTCCTGCTCAGGTGTGGAACCTCTGGGCCGGGTCCCGGCGATGGGTCGGGTTTGGGCGGTACCACCCTGGAGCTGCACCAGCCGCTCGGGCGAGCCGCTGATCACGTCGCCCCAGGGGGTGTGCCAGTAGCAGGCAAAGGGCGAGGGGTTGATGGTATGCAGTCGGCGGTACAGGGCCCAGCCGTGGGCGGTGGTCTCGGTCGAGAACCGTAGGGAGAGGTTGACCTGAAACACATCTCCGGCCTGAATGTGCTGCTGCGCTTTCCGAACGGCCTGCTGGTAGTCGGCTGCTGCCATGGCTAGAGTCACAGGGCGGGGATCGCCCGCTGGCTGCGGAAAAAAGGGCTCTGACCGAGGAGGTCGGTGAAGCTGCTGCTCCATCTGGGTGAGTCCCTCAGGAGCAGGGGCGGCCAGCCACAGGCGCTGAAGCTGATGGTCAAGCACCGCAAAGGTGTCTGGCTCATACCACAGCGCCACTGGAAAGGGCAGGGGATCGTCATTGAGGGTGGGCAGACGCTCGATTTCCCAGGCCAGGTCGTAGCCCAGCCAGCCGAGCCAGCCGCCGGTAAACGGCAGGGTTTCCTCAGCGGTTTGGGCCTCGTCACCGATCAGGCTGAGCCTATACCCCTCGCCCAACCGATCGGTCAGCATGGGCAGAATGCTGCCCACCGCCGGAGTCCACAGCTGTGGAAGATGGTTGATCCGACGGGGTGGCCCGGCGCAGATGGAGTAGCGTCCCTGGGCACTAGCGGCTGGGTACGCCTGGGGCTGGGCGGTAGCGGGGCAGGGGCTTTCGAGCAGGGCCACCAGGGTGGCTGGGGTAGGGGGCTGCCGCAGCAGAGGCCCGTAGAGGGTTTGAAAAATATCGCTGCCGGTGCGGTGGTCGAGGGACTGCGATCGCACCCACCAATGCCGCTGGGTCAACCCGCGCTCCCCCAAACCCACCGTGCCCACCAAAACACCACGATCAGCCCCAGGGCAAACCAATCCCACGATCGCAGCAGGAGCTGGTACCAGCGCACCCGGTGCTCGTTGGGGCTGGTAAAGCCGCGCACCTCCATGGCGGCGGCAATTTGCTCGGCCCGCAGCAGCAGGTTTTGCAGCAGCCGCTCGACCACCGCCAGCCACACCTGGGCCGACCCGCGAAAGCCCAGCTTCTTCCAGTTAATGGCGCGGGTTTGCACCGATCGCACTAAATTTTGTACCTCCTCCAGCACCAGGGGAATAAACCGCAGGGAGAGGGTGACCGTCAGGGCAATCTCGGTCACCGGTAGGCGCAGCCATCGCAGCGGGGCCATCAGCGCCTCCATGGCCACCGTGATTTCTTCGGGGGCGGTGGTGAGCAGGTAAAGGTTGGTGCCGTAGATCAGGGTAAATAGCAAGGTGCCAATGCGAATGCCCAAATCGAGCGATCGCCGCGTCACCGTAACCGGCCCCCAGTCAAACACCACGTAGCGGTAGGAAGTCGGCTGGGGCAGCTCGTGCAGCACCTCTGGGGGGTTGTCGAGGGTCGCCATCGCCGCTGGGGTGGGCAGTCGGGGCGTCTGCGACACCTGCAACCCGTCGGGCATCACAAAGGTCAGCCCCATCACCAGGGTGCTGAGCAACACCAGCCAGCCCATCTGCTGCCGCCACACCCGAAAGGGAATGCGCGCCACCAGCGTCAACAGCACCAGCAGCGCCACCAGCCCAAACCGCCAGTAGGCATTGGCCAGAATGGGAGTGACCAAAATGCTCATCAGCCAGGCCATCTTGACCCGGGGGTCGAGCCGGTGCAGCCAGGTAACCGGCTGCTCCAGGTAAAGGCCGATGGGGAGAGAGCGGAGAAGATCCATATCCCTATACCTTCGTCGCCCGGTTGGGGTTGTTGCGCTCTAGGTCGCGCATGGCCTTGCCCCGCCAAAAAATACGAATGGGCGTGCCCTCAAAGCCCAGGTTCTCGCGAAACTGTCGCTCCACGTAGCGGCGATAGTTATCTTTCAGCAGGTGGGGATCGTTGACGAACAGGGTAAAGGAGGGAGGCCGTACGGTGACCTGGGTGCCGTAGTAAATGCGACCCTGGCGACCCTGGCGGGTGGTGGGAGGGGTGTGCCATTTAACGGCATCTTCCAGCACTTCGTTGACCACCGATGTGGTGACCCGGCGACGGTGCTGCTCGAACGCCTGATCCACCAGCTCGAGGATTTTGGGCACCCGTTGGCCGGTCTTGGCACTGACGAAGATGCGCTTGGCCCAGTCGAGAAAGTTCAGCCTAGCGGAGATCTGGTGGTCAAAATCGTAGATGGTATGGCTGTCTTTTTCCACCGCATCCCACTTATTGACGACGATGATGCAGGCGCGACCGTCTTCTTCAATCCGGCCCGCTAGTTTTTGGTCTTGCTCAGTCACGCCATCGAGGGCGTCGATCACCAGCAGCACCACGTCGGCCCGGCGAATGGCCTTAAAGGCGCGGTTAATGCCAAAGAATTCAGGCCCGTACTCCACGCTTTTTTTCTTACGAATGCCCGCTGTGTCGATCAGTCGATAGATCTTATCGCCGTGCTGCACCTGCATGTCGATGGCATCCCGCGTGGTGCCAGAGATGGGGCTAACAATGGCGCGGGTTTCGCCCACGAAGGCGTTTAGCAGGCTCGATTTACCGACGTTGGGTCGCCCCACAATGGCCACTTTGATGTCTTCGCTGGCGTCTTCTTCGACGGTTTCGGGGAGAAATTCTACCAGCGCATCCAAGAGCTCGCCGGTGCCATTACCGTGAATGCCCGAGACCGCGTAGGGTTCGCCCAACCCCAGCTCCCAAAACTGAGCCGCCTGCACTAGGCCATGGTCGAGGGATTCGCACTTGTTGACCGCCAGCACCACCGGCACCGACTGCTGCCGCAGCCAGGAGGCAATCTCGCGATCGGACTCGGTGGGGCCGATTTTGCCGTCGACCACCAGCACCGCCGCACTGGCTTCGCTGAGGGCCAACTGGGCCTGTTCGCGAATATAGGGCAAAAATTCGGTGTCGTCGTCAAACACCAGGCCGCCGGTATCGACCACCAGGTAGTCGCGATCGCGCCAAAAGGCCGGTTGGTAGGTGCGATCGCGCGTCACCCCCGGCTGGTCGAAGACAATGGCATCTTGAGCCCCGGCCAGGCGGTTTACCAGAGTAGATTTGCCCACATTTGGGCGACCGATAACCGCAACAATTGGCAGAGACATGGCTTGGGCCTTTTAGGCAGATGAATGATTCGGTAGATCGGGAGGCCGCGCAGCACTCGCCGCCCAGATCTCTAATGAGATAATCTTCTCAATCTTTCCATTGTAGTCAAAGGCTAGCCCGCTGTGGCGAGTTCTTTGCCCATGGCTGTGGTGTGGAAAAAAACAAGGGCCGAATATTGCCACAAAAGAACCCTTGTACTATTAAAGTTCCTGGGCGATAATAGGTGAGCTTCTGCTTCATATCTTGCCATGACCCCAAGCCAGGATCGTCTAGACCGTATCGAAGCTCTACTGGAAGTTTCTTTCGCCCAGCACCATCAAGAGATGGAAGAAATTCGGGCCGGGCTGCGCGAAACCAAAGCCATTACCGAGAGTAACGCCCGCGCCATTGATGCGTGGTCTAGCCGTATAGGCGAAGCTGAAGAGGCCTCCAGATCTAGGGTCGAGAACACTGATCGGCGGCTGGAAGCGGCCATTGCCGACACCGTAGCGATGGTGGCCGATCTGGGCCGTCAGCAGCAAGAGACCGACCAGCGGTTTGAAGTTTTTCTGCAAGAGGCCAGGGCCGATCGCCAGCGGATCGATCACACCCTGGCTGAGCAACGAGAAATGGCGCAGCGCTTTGAGGTGTTCTTAGAAGACTCTAGGGCCGATCGCCAGAGCTTTGACCAAATGATGTCCGCCAA
>JAIXUR010000084.1 GCA_027483425.1 Cyanobacteriota bacterium
ATCCAAAGAACTTCCTACTTTGAGTTGAGCCTTTCCGGAGATTAAGAGACCAAATTCATACTCCCGAGGGAATAAATGAACTGCCCTTAATAACTCCCATTTGCTGACTTCAGGAAGGGTTGGATTGAGCTCGGGTGTCGCCGTTTAAACGAGACAGATGTAGAGTTAACAGCGTTTTCACTCCTTCTTGTGTGTGGACAATTGGCTGTTTTATCTGCCAGGGGAGCCTCATCAGCTCCACATTCAATATAGATCGATTCAGCTCTAATCTTCACTGATGAAATGATAGTTAACAGTGAATTAACCGAAGCCGAAACAGAGAAATTATTTTTTAGTGGGAAGAAATGAAACAGGCCTATAAGGGGTACTAATCCCAAATAAACAATCCCAGGGACAACTCCAGAGGAGTCGTTACACCTCGATCGCCAGCTAGGCGTCAGGAGTCAGAATTCTACCCCTGCCGACCTCCTGTATTCCCGATGGGACAAGGCCCTACATCTCCTCACCCAAGCGAAACCCTCTGCATGACACAGATTCCCCGTTCTGGCTCCTGGCTCCTGGCTCCTGGCTCCTGCCCTAGGGAGCACTCGCAGGCAACTGGCTGAGATAATTTTGGGCCTTGGCCGCCCAAGCGGGGTTACCCATGGTGATGTACAGATTTTTGGCGTATTCCATCACCGTGCGGGCCTCGTCGTAGCGACTGAGTTGCATAAAGGCGAGCCCAGCACTGTAGTAGGCATCGGCGTAGCCGCCGTTAATTTGGGTCGCCATGCGAAAGGAGTCTAGGGCGGCTTCGGTTTGCCCCTGGTTAAACTTGGCGATACCCAGGTTGTAGTGGGCCTGGGCATAGCGAGGATTAATCACCAGGGCCTGCTGTAGTACGGTCTCGGCGTCAGCATTTTGCCCCAGATGGAGGTAAATAATGCCCCGCTGGAGGTACGACTCTGGGGCCGTGGGGATGTATTGCCCGGCCTGCTCAAAGGCGACCAGGGCTTCGGGGTAGCGCTGCTGAACTTGATACACCAGCCCCAAGTTGTAATAGGCATTGCCCAGATCGGGCTGAATGGCGATCGCCCGCAGTAGGTACGCCTCAGCTTGATCGAGGTTGTTGCCTTCAATCAGCGCGCCACCCAGGTTGGCGTAGGCCAGGGCAAACTCTGGATCAGCCCGAATGGCCTGCCAAAAAGCGGCGGCGGCCTCCTGAAGTTGGCCGTTTTGGCGGAGGGCCAGGCCGATGTTGTAGTGGGCGGCGGCCAAATTAGGATCGAGGGCGGCGGCCTGTTGAAACTGGGCTAGGGCACCATCGACTTGGCCCTGCTCGATCAGGATCAGCCCCTGGTTTAGGGCCGCCTCTGCCGCGGCATTGGTCGCTGGCGGCGGGGCCGATTGGGCATAGCTTGGGCCTGGGCAAACGCCAGCTAAAAGGGTGGGTAGGGCGATCGCAGCCCCGGCGGCGACCCCTAAAAACCATTGCGAAAGCAGTCTTTTGGCTCTTGTCATCGCTGGCTGCCGTGGCCTTTGCCCCGATAGAGCATCTAGAACGCCCCTAACGATATAGATAAGTCACTATTTTTTCAACTCTTTTGCTTCAACTCTTGAGCCATGCATGGCCCATGGCCATGGAGCGAGCAGCGGGCAGAGAACCCAACGCCAGAGCACAACACCGCGATCTATCCCTAGCGCAGCCGGACTAAAGTTACCAAAGTTTACGAAAAACACGCCTAAACCGTCCAGAACAGCCCTTCATCTATATGAAGACTCTTTCAACTTAAGAGGACTGGGTACCGGGGGCTTTCCCCGGAGCCGCGTCGGCCAGTTAAACAATTGGCCGCCCCGTACGGAGATCCCTACCGGGAAGTTGAAGTCCTCTTTATCGCAATTTCATGCACCTGTGTTCCCGGATGACGCGCCTAACCCTGTTGTGTCTTAAATCAGGAAGCCCCATGGCCACTATGAGTTCATCCACCACCCTCTCCCCCGCCCGGCCCTTTATCCAGGAGACTGCCGATTTGCCCCTACTCAGCGCTGTGCTCGAAGGTTTTGTTGACGGTATTTTGGTGCTGTCTGAAGATGGCCACTGTGTGCACAGTAACCAAAAGGGTCAAGCCCTCTGCCGCGACCTGAGCAATGGCCCGGCCCACGGTGACCACCGCGCTGCTCTGGCGGTGCCCAAATGCCTCAAGACCCTGTGTAGGCACCTGATCGAAAGTCGCACCCTCTACCCCGACACCAGGCTAGTGCTGACCGAAGAATTTACCTCCCAATCCAACCAGCAAATTCGAGCCCGCATTCAGTGGTTAGATCTGCCGGCCACCTCTCACCCCTACCTGCTGGTTTCCCTGGAGAATAAAACCTCGGCGGCCCAGTCCTCGGCGCTGCTGGAATCGATTCAGTACAACCTCACCCCGCGCGAACAGGCCGTCTGGGTGCTGCGGCGGGCCAATCGCACCTACGATGAAATTGCTCGGGAGCTTTACATCACCGTGAACACGGTGAAGCGCCACCTCAAGAGCATCTATGCCAAGCGGAAGGAGGTCGCCGACGCGATCGCCAACTAGTGGTTTTTCCAGAGGTGGGTTTCTCCAGACCGGGAGAAACCCACCTCTGGGGGATGCCGCCAGGAGCCTCACCCAATAGGGTAAAGTCAGAAACAGTCTTCCTAGACGCGGGTGTCACCAGCGCCCCGACCCACCTACCGGTTCCCACCCCTGCCCATGCTGCCCAAGGATGATCTGCTGAAATCGGTTGAACACCGCGACGGCCTGGCCCGGATCCTAGACCAGGCCGACCAGGCCCTGAAAACCTGGGACGTGGTCATCACCGACTTTTTATCTCCCCCAGAGCAGATCGAGGCCGCAGCCCTGATTCAGCGGTTGACCGATGTGCATAGTCTGGCCTGGGGCGGCTACCCTCAGGCCGAGCGCCAACGGCTGGCCCTGGCCCGCACCGACCTACCCCTCGAGCCCAGCCAGGTGCCACTGGTGCTGCTGACCGTGGGGGGCAACTTTATGTTTGACCCCGCCAACCACCCAGATTTTTTAGGGGCCGTCTTAGCTACCGGGTTGCCCGAGGGCAGCGTCGGCGACATTATTGTGCTGGGCGAACGGGGTGCCCAGGTGATTGTCACGCCGGAAGCGGTGGATGCGATCGTGCCATCGCTGATTCAGGTGCGGTCTGTGCCGGTTAAAACCCAGCCCCTCGCCTGGGATCAGCTGAGGGTACGCCCACCCCAGAAAAAAGAACTCACCACCGTAGAAGCCTCCCTGCGGCTGGATGCCGTCGCCTCAGCCGGCTTTGGCCTATCGCGCAGCAAAATGGCCGATCTGATTAGCGCTGGCAACGTGCGCGTCAACTGGAAGTCGATTACCCAACCCAGCCATGCCCTAGCCACCGGCGATCTCGTGGTGATTCGCGGCAAGGGGCGGCTAGAGATTGGAGAGATCGTGGTCACCAAGAAAGAGCGCTACCGCGTCGCCCTCACCCGCTACGCCTAGCCCTAGCGCTGGCCAGATCGCTTAGGACGCGGCAAGCTGACAAAGTCAACGTTGGGCCAACGCTGGGACACGGCCTGGCTCTCGATCGTCACTCCTGGCTTCAGCTTGTCCTCACCCAAGTGGCGATCGCTATACTGCCTAGAACGCTGGGCCAGAAACCCGGTTTCTCGGCCAGAATACAGGCCATGCCGTTAGAGCAGCGACGAAGAAACCGGGTTTTTAGCCAGACTGTACCGGTGCTCTAGGCTAGGCGGCTACATCCCTCAGGTCATTGTGGGATCCGATCGGGCATATACAAGTAGGATTTGGGATCAATCTTCAATAGCTGATGTTGCAGCAAGGGTTTCAATTGCCTGTACTTTGTATAAGTTCTGCTAAAACGGCCAAAAGGTAGAGGCTATTTTTTAGGCTCTCTTGGTATGTTTTCAGGTATCAATGAAACAACCCGAATAGCTGTTCCTCCCCATTCTGCCCACTAAGATCGACGCTTGTCTTGCCAGGTTAGAGTGCTAAATGATGTTCGTATCACTCGATTTAATGGTCACCTTGGAGACGACGAACAGGTCACTTAGAACCCTGAACAGAAATTATTAGGAATAGCCGCGATCGCTCCATAATCAGCTTTTAATACCCTTTCAGGAATCAGCGTATGACCAGCAAAATTGATTTAAGCAAATCTATTCCGCGCGAT
>JAIXUR010000427.1 GCA_027483425.1 Cyanobacteriota bacterium
ACCCACCCCCTCCCCCTCTCACCAACCCACCCGACTCCCCCTCACCCCCGACCTCGCCCAGCGCCTCGACCCGGTCGCCTTTGTCTTCTATCGCCCCCTCCCGGCGGGAAACCTCAACGCCCTGTCGCTGCTGCGCTTTGCCTTTCGCGGCCAGGGTCGAGACTGGCTGATGATCGGGCTGACCGGCATCGCCGCCACGCTGATTGGCATGGTGGTGCCCCAGGCCACCGCCGTGCTCGTGGATACGGTGGTGCCCTACGGCGATCGCGCCCTGCTCTGGCAACTCGGTCTGGGTCTGTTGGCCGCAGCCTTTGGCTCGGCCTGCTTTCAGCTAGCCCAGGCGATCGCCACCCTGCGGGTCGAGACCGGCGCCGATGCCCACCTCCAAGCCGCCGTCTGGGATCGGCTGTTGACCCTCAAGACCAGCTTCTTTCGGCAATACCCGACGGGCGACCTGGCCTCGCGGGTGTCGAGTATCTCGACCATTCGCCGTAAGCTCAGCGGCTCCGCTCTGCAAGGGCTGTTTTCCGGGGTGTTTTCGCTGCTGAACCTGGGCTTGCTGATCTACTACAGCCCGGCCCTGGCCGGGGTGGCGGTGGGGGTGGGGCTACTGGTCATGGCCGTCACGGTGACCTCGGGCCTGGTGCTGGTGCGTCGATACCGCCCTCTGCTCGAGATTCAGGGCCAGCTCTATGGCCTGGTGGTGCAGCTGATTAACGGCATTGCCAAGCTGCGCATGGCCGGGGCCGAAGAACGTGCCTTTGCCGCCTGGGGCCAGCGCTACGGCCAGCAGCTGCGGCTCACCCTCAGCACCCAGCAGCTAGAGGATGCCGTGGCGGTCTTCAATACCGTGCTGCCAATTGTGACCACCGTGGCCCTGTTTGGGCTGGCCAGCGCCATGGTGGAAAGTAAAGACGCGGGCCTGTCTACCGGCAAGTTCCTGGCGTTTTCGGTGGCCTTTGGTACCTTTATCGCTGGTGCCACCAGCCTCAGCGACACCCTAGTGGATGTGCTGGATGTGGTGCCCCTATGGCAGCGGGCCAGCCCCATTTTGCAGGCGGAACCCGAGGTCAATCTCACCAAGGCCGACCCTGGCCAGCTCTCGGGGGCGATCGCCGTGGACCGGGTCACCTTTCGCTACAGCGACGAGGGGCCCGTCATTCTGGACAACGTCAGCTTTGCGGCCCAGCCGGGGGAATTCATCGCCCTGGTGGGGCCCTCGGGCTCGGGCAAATCCACCGCCATGCGCCTGCTGCTGGGGTTCGACACCCCCCAGGCGGGCATTGTCTACTACGACGGCCAAGCCATGGCCGGACTGGATGTGGTGGCGGTGCGTCGCCAGTGTGGGGTTGTCCTCCAAACCAGCCGCCTCAGCGCCGGGTCGATTTTTGAGAACCTGGCCGGAGGGGCGTTGATCACCCTAGATGACGCCTGGGATGCCGCCGAAAAGGCCGGGCTCGCCGCCGACCTGCGGGCCATGCCGATGCAGATGCACACGGTGGTGAGCGAAGGGGGCAGCAACCTGTCGGGGGGCCAGCGCCAGCGCCTGCTGATCGCCCGTGCCATGGCGGTCAAGCCCAAAATTATGCTGATGGACGAAGCCACCAGCGCCTTGGATAATCGCACCCAGGCGATCGTGACCGACAGCCTCAATCAGCTGAAGGTAACGCGGGTGGTGATTGCCCACCGCCTCAGCACCATTCGCCACGCCGACAAAATCTACGTACTAGAGGCCGGTCGCCTGGTAGAGCAGGGCACCTTTGACGAGCTGGCTGGACAAGCTGGGTTGTTTAGTCAATTGATCAGGAGGCAGATGACATGACCCGAGATGACCGCTCAAAACCCTCGATCAATCATCAGCTGGAATAGGCTTAGACTGCTATGTGGAGCATTGGCATCCTGAAAGCTTTGAGCAACTTGCCACCTTTTCCCAACTCTGACTCGCCCCCGGCCCAGCCACCGATCCAAGTGCCCAGCCTGGATTTGGCCCAGGCTAACCAGGTGTTGCAGGCCTCTTTGAGCAAGTTGGCCGATGAGCCTGATTTAGAGAAGTTTTTAGGCCACGTGCTGACGGTCTGTGCCGATCGCTTCATGGCCACAGAGGCGGGCATTTGGCGCTACGAAAATGGCTTATTTCGCCTGTTTGTCTCCTACGAAGACGGCGCAGTGAAGCACCAGGAGGCGATTAGCCATCCCGGTGCCGCCTTGCAGGTAGCCCGCAAAATTCGCAACCAGGACGTGCTGACCCGGCTCAAGAAGCGAGAGATTATTAGCGATTACTCTGAAGACTTTGCTACCCAGCCGGTGTATGAGCTCTTTCGGGACTATTTTCAGCAGCGGGGCATTCAGGCGACGCACAAAATTCCGCTGTTTTTGGGGGATGAGCTGCGGGGGATTTTGGTGATGCGCTTTACCCATCGCCGCGTGTTTCAGCCCGAGGAAACTGAGCTGGCCTTTGCCCTGGGCAACCAGGCGGTGCTGGCCCTAGAGCTAACTCGCCTGGCCGAGGTGGCCCAGACCGCCGCCATCATGGAAGAGCGCAACCGCATGGCCCGCGATATTCACGACACCCTGGCCCAAACCTTTACCAGCATTCTGATGCGGCTTCAGACCGCCTCCCTGATGCTCCGCGATCCTGAGCATAGCTCGGTCTATGAAGCCCAGGTCAACATCGAGCGAGCCAGCGAACTGGCCCGTGAGGGACTGGCCAATACCCGCCGTTCCGTCCAGGCGCTCCGCCCCTCAGCCCTGATGAATCGCACCCTGGCGGAGGCCCTGGCCGACTGCCTACAGCGGATGACCGACGGTAGCACGATAGAAAGTCGGTTTCGGTTGGGTGGGCAACCCGTTGCCCTGGCGGAGGCCACGGAGCTGGAGCTGTTTAGGATTGCCCAGGAGGCGATTACCAATAGCTGCAAGCACGCCCAGGCCCGCACCGTGTCGGTGCATTTGATCTACAGGCCGGAGTCGATTCGCCTGGTGATTGGGGACGATGGCCGGGGCTTTACCCTGACCGAGTCTACGGCCTTGAAGGGGTTTGGACTGATTAGTATGCAGCAGCGGGTCGATCGCATCGGTGGCCAATTGACCATTCGTAGCGGGGGGCAACAACCGAACCTGGAGGGCGATCGCAACCAGGGCACCCAAATTTGCGTGGTGTTGGAGTTAACGCAGGAGCTGTCCCATGGCCACTAACCCTAACCCGATGACCGCCGCGAACCCGCTGAGGGCCGCTGCCCCCATTCGAGTGCTGATTGCCGACGATCACCCAGCCCTGCGGGAGGGGCTGTCGGCTCTGCTGGAGCGCCAGACCGACCTGCAGGTGGTGGCGATGGCCGCCGATGGCCAGGAGGCGGTCACCCTGGTGCGTACCCACCAGCCCGATGTCGTGCTCATGGATCTGCGCATGCCCTGCCTGGAAGGGGCCGATGCCGTCACGGCCATCTGCGGCGAGTGGCCAGAGGCCCGCATTATTATTCTCACTACCTACGACGGCGATGAGGATATCTACCGCGCTCTGCGGGCTGGGGCCAAGGGCTATTTGCTCAAAGATGCCCCCTGCGAGGAGCTGTTTACCGCCATTCGCCAGGTGCATCGCGGCCAAAAGTACATCATGTCCCAGGTGGCCCAAAAGCTCACCGATCGCTTCCAAAGCTCTGAACTCACCGATCGCGAGCTAGAGGTGCTGCAACTGCTGGTGCAGGGCAACACCAACCGCGACATCAGTGAAGCCCTCTGCGTGGCCGAGGGCACGGTGAAGTTTCACGTGCGCAATATTTTGGATAAGTTGGGAGCGGGCGATCGCACCCAGGCCGTCACCATTGCCCTCAAGCGTGGATTGGCCCGGTTGTAGCCCCATTGGCACCACATCCCAGCCTACTCAGGGAAGCGACTGAGCGCTAGAGTCTCAAGCAGGGGATCAGGGGTACCAACGGCGGCTTGGGCAAACCGCTGGGCGATCGCCGGGACATAGACAAACGGGCCGCCAAACCCAGCCATGAGGTGTAGCCCGTCCACACCGGGCAATGGCCCCACCAGGGGCAGACCGTCGCGGCTAAAGCTGACCGGGCAGTGTCGCCAGGTGCCTGGCACCTCGGCTAGGGCCGGGAGCTGGGCCGCGAGACCGGCCCGCAGGGTGCGATCGCTCTCCGCCCCCTCCAGCTCCACCGCCAGATCGGTCAGGGTGCGGCTGATTTGGCCCAGGCACAGGTGGCCGTCCAAAAACTGGATCGCCCCGCTATCGAGGATCGGAGCCGTAATCTCATGGCCGGGCTGATCCCACTGGGCATCGGCATCGGGCTGGCTGGCCTGGGTCTCTAGGGTAAAGCGGTGGCTGTGGGCCGGCATGATCAGGGCGCGCAGGGTGAGGTCGAGGGGTGGGGTTTCGATCAGTTCAGCCTGGGTGTAATAGAGCGGCACCGATAGGTTGGCCTGGTGCAGCAGCGCTCGGCTAAAGGCCCCGGCGGCGACCAGCACCTGCTTGGCCGGGTACGCCTGCTCCGCCGTCAGCACCCCAGTGACCTTATCTTTGATGCGCACCACCTCTAGCACCGGGGCAATGATCCGGGTGCCGCCCAAGCGCTGGAAGGCCTGGTTATAGGCCTTGACCACCGCCACCGGGGAGACGTGGCCGTGGCGCACGGTGAAGGCCCCGGCGATCGCCTCCGCATTCAGCAACGGCTCCAGCTCCTGGGCCTCGGCTGCCGAGATCAATCGGGGCGGTGTCTCGCAGGTCGCATACTGGCTGGCCGCAGCGGCTGGATCCTCATCCAACCCCAGGGTCAGGAGCAGATCCAGCTCGCGAAACTGGGTATCGCCCTCTAGCTCGTCGCTGAGCTGACGGTGCTTAGCGATGCCCTCCTGGCACAGCTGCTGGGTCAGGGGGGTACTGCCCGACCAGTAGGGAATGCCGCCATAGCTGTAGCGGGTGGCATTGGCCGGGTCTAGGGCGATATCAATCACCATCACCGATAGACCCTGACGGGCCAATTCATAGCTGGCCGCCGCCCCCACCAGGCCGTTGCCCACCACAATCCAGTCAAAGGTCTGCATGGTTATGCGTATATCTGGCCCAAAATCATCCGCAGGCGATCGTAGTCGTCTTTTAAAAACACGCTAAGAGTGCGCCCAGCCGCCACCAGCCAGGGGCGATCGAGCTTGCGCAGCTGGTAGCCGTGGCGCAGTACCGCCGCCACCAGGCTATCGACCGGGGCGTTGCCCATGGCCAGCAAGGTTCTCAAAAAGTCGAGCTGATCGGTAAACTCAATCACCACTTCGGGCGCACAGCCGTACACCGCCTGGTGCACCTGAGGTGGACGCGGTGGCAAATGTTGAAACATCGGCCCCAGGGGCTGCCCAGCCCGGTCGGGAACGCGAAACCCGACGATCGCCGCTTTGAACTCGGTTTTGAGCATGGCAAAGATCTGGGGCTGCTGCTGGCGCAGATCCTCCAGGGACAGCCCCAGGGCCCGCGCCCGGTGCACCGAGTCGATGGGGCTGGTGGTGGCGTGGTACACCACCCCGTAGACCGCATTGCCCGATTCTTCGTCGAGGGCGGTGACCCAGCTGCCAAAGGGGGGCATGGCCGAAAAAGCCAGTGCCTCGGGTTCGAGACACTGGGCCAAAAACTCCGTGGTGGCGGTTTCAATCACCTCGGCGATGTGGTCGGGCCGCCGTGCTTGGGCCGCCGCCTGGGGGAGGGGTAAACGCATGGTTCGACCTAGCGCCGCTTGCCGCTGCTCACGGGCTCCAGCTCGGCCATTTCAAAGGTGACGAGTTTGTCCCAGTTGCCGCCTTCAAACAGCACCGCTACCTTACCGTCGGTAATGCGCTGCACCAAGCCCTGAAAACCGTAGTAGGTATCGTTGACGTTAATCACCGTAACCGGAGCCCCAGGAAAAATCATGGTAATTAATGCT
>JAIXUR010000179.1 GCA_027483425.1 Cyanobacteriota bacterium
CGGGGGTGTGGATGGCCACGGTGAGGGGGCGATCGCAACGGCACTCACAGGCCATACCCAGATCCTGTAGGCGGCGGTAAACATTCCAGCGGTTCACTCGGTCAAGCTCAACGATGGTCTGGGCTAACGGGGTGTGTGGCGCAGGCTGACCTGGCCCAATTGGCCCTAGCTGATCGGATTCTAAAACGCGCATACTAACTCGATTGACTCTCCATAGTGGCGACCTCTGGTGGCCTATGTTTATTGAAATTGACTCTAAACTAAGTGCTTCTATTCGCTCTTTGGGCCAAGGCCGACAGGGGAATCAAGCTCTATAAACTAGTCATGACAAGGCTTTTGACTGGTGTCGCATCGCATCACATCGACCCCATCTCCCTTGGGTGCCGCCTGCTATTGCCATTGACTATCGATATCATTACGATACCCAAACCCTGGAATTAATGCAACAGATTTTCAATAAGGCCGCTTGCTTTTGTCGGGGTCACCGGCAAATTGTGCCGGAGTGACCATCGATACCGGCTCAGGCCGATACAATTTCATCACCAGCAGTTTTCTGCGATCGCCATGCCAACCCCCAGATCTGCCTCCGCCCTCCGTGCCAATTTGGTGCAGAAATACCATCACCTGCCCGAGGACGAGCGGGAGATTATTCAGCTGTGCTCGATTATCTATGCTCCGGTCGGCAAGGTAAAACTGCTCGATTGCCTCAATCTGTATCGGGCTGGCGTGCAGAAAGAAAAGGCAAGCCTCCAGACCCTCAACCCGCTAATCGCCCGCTTCACCGGCCAGCGGCTGATGGTTGCCCCCACCAACTACGGCCCCCAGTGCCACCCGCTACTGATCGAGATCGCCACCCGCGACACCCTGAGCCAAGGCACCTTTGAGCCTATGCTCCACGCGGTGCAGGCGATCCTCCCCATTCGTACCCACGGCTGGAACAAAGCCCTGCGGCTGTTTCAAAACGAAGACGAGTTCATTCGCGAGATCCGCATTGGCATTTACCGCCAGGATTGGGGCTTTATCGAGCAGCAGTTTGAGGCCTACTACAGCAACCCCTACGCCTCTAGCCGCATCTCTATGGCGCAGATATTTGAGCTAGTCTGCAACAACCCCTTCGATCGCGACTGGTTTCTCACCCTCAAACAAACCCCGATCATCTATGAAGAGGCCCTGGGCGACATCTGCATCAATTCGCTCTTCGCCATGACCCCGGCCGACGAGGTCTTTACCCTCCTCCATGAAGAATGCAGCCGGGCCAACTCCACCGTCTCCGATGACCTGCGCGGCATTTGGATTGAGCAGCTGATTGCCCGAGGTAGGTTGCCGGAGGCCGATGCCGCCCTACAAACCTTTGCCGACGAAGACCCCGTCGAAGCGCTCCTCCACCAGAGCTGGCTCAGCTGCCTGCGGGGCGACTACGCCCAGACCATCCAGGAAGGCTCCGTCGCCCTTAAGCTGCTGAAAAAAAGCACCGGCAAACGCAAAATTTACTTTGATACCGTATCGGGTATGTTTCTGGTGCTGGCGCTGTTGAAAGAAGGCTCCCTGGCCAGCCTAAAAGAAGCCGAGGACTACGCCCACATCATTGCTGAGCAAACCCACCGCCACTGGATGAGCGTCATCTACAGCTGTCTGGAAAAAGTGGCTCAGGTGCTCCAGGGCAATACAGCGGCAAAACGCTACCTCACCAGCACCCCCGTCAGCAGCCTCGACAGCACCACGAGCTTTGAGGCCCTGATCGACATCCTCTGCCTCTACTGGGTCGACATAGACGATGCCCAAAAGCGGCTGCCCGACATTGTCAAAGACCTCTACAAAGAGGCCACCGCCGCCGGGTACGACTGGTTTGCCCTCGAGGCCGCCGAACTGCTCGCCCACCTTAACCCCGACAGTGCCTACGGCCAAAAAGCCCCCGCCCTGCGCGAAAAAACCGGCATTCAACCCCTGGTCGAACTGATTACCCCCAAGCAGGCCTGGGAGCTATCGCTAACGGCACTGATTGGCCTTAACCCCACGGCACCTGGTCAGCCGACCAAGGCGGTAGAGTCCACCGAGTATCGGCTGGCCTGGTTTTTGACCCTCTACTCCGAAAGCAACTTTTTGCTCCAGCCCAAGGAGCAAAAAGTCAGCGTCAAGGGCGGCTGGAGCCGGGGCCGTGCGATCGCCCTGCGCCGCCTCAAGCAGGAGACTAAATCCTTTAACTACCTCACGCCCCAAGACGTCGATATCTGTGCCCACCTGGTCACCGACCACTACGGCTACGGCTATGACAACTACAAATTTCCCGACCAATCTCTGCTGTCTCTGATCGGTCATCCCCTGGTGTTTTGGGAAGATTCGCCCACGACCCGCGTCGATGTGGTGAAGGGGGAACCGGCCCTGCTGGTGCGCCAGACCAAGGTAGGCAAGCTAGAGATTTCCCTCACCCCTGAGGTCGCCCCCGCTAAAACCATTGCTCTGATCAAAGAAACCCCCACCCGGCTGAAGGTGGTCGAGTTCACCGCCAGCCACCGCCGCATCGCCGAGGTGCTGGGGCCAAAGAATGCCCTGGAAGTACCCGAAAACGCTAAGGAACAGGTGCTAGCCGCCATCAATGCCGTGGCGGGTCTAGTCACCGTGCATTCCGACATCGGCGGCGGCGTGGCCGGTGCCGAAGCCGTAGAGGCCCAGCCCCAGCCCCACCTGCACCTGCTGCCCGCCGGGGAGGGGCTCAAGGTCTCGTTGCTCACCCGCCCCTTTGGCGACGACGGCCCCTACTACCGCCCCGGTACCGGCGGCGAAATGGTGATCGCCGAAATCGACGGCAAACGGCTGCAAACCCACCGCAACCTCGCCGCCGAGAAGAAACTTGCCCGCAGCGTCGAAACCGCCTGCCCCACCCTCCAGCGCCTCGACGATGAAGACGGCGAATGGCTGATTGACGACCCCGAAACCTGTCTGGAGCTGTTGCTCGAAATCCAAGACCTGGGCGACCAGGCGGTGGTGGAGTGGCCCGAAGGCGAAAAAATGCGGATCGCCAACCGGGTCAGCCTCAGCAACTTCAAGATCCAGATCCAGCGCCAGCGGGACTGGTTTGCCGCCAGCGGCGAGCTGCAAATCAACGATGACGACGTGCTCGATATGCAGCGACTGATGGAGCTGCTGGAGGCCTCCCCCAGTCGATTTATCAAGCTGGCCGATGGCCAATTTTTGGCCCTGACCCAGGAGTTTCGCAAGCGCCTCGACGACCTGCGGGCCTACTCCGAAAAAAGCGGCGATGGGGTGCGGTTCCACCCCCTGGCGTCCTTAGCCATGGAAGACTGGATCGACGAGGTGGGCCAGCTCAAGACCGACAAGCACTGGAAAGAGCACCTCAAACGGCTCAAGGAAGGGCAAGATCTACAGCCCGTGCTGCCCTCTACCCTCCAGGCGGAGCTGCGTGACTACCAACTGGAGGGCTTTAACTGGCTGGCTCGACTGGCCCACTGGGGCGTGGGTGCCTGCCTGGCTGACGACATGGGCCTGGGCAAAACCCTGCAAGCCCTGGCGCTGATTCTCACCCGCGCCCCCGAGGGGCCAACCCTGATCGTGGCCCCCACCTCGGTGTGCATGAACTGGATCAGCGAGGCCGAAAAATTTGCCCCGACCCTCAACCCGATTCAGTTTGGCAGCGGCGATCGCCAGAAGCTACTGGATGATCTCAAACCCTTTGACCTCTTGGTGTGTAGCTATGGCCTGCTCCAGCAGGATGACGTGTCAGCCATGATGGCCCAGGTGCAGTGGCAAACCATTGTGCTCGACGAAGCCCAGGCGATTAAAAACTCCGCCACCAAGCGCTCCAAGGCCGTGATGAAGCTGCAAGGGGGCTTCAAGGTGCTCACCACCGGCACCCCGATCGAGAACCACCTGGGGGAACTGTGGAACCTGTTTCGGTTTATCAATCCGGGCCTGCTGGGGTCCCAAGACCAGTTCAGCCAGCGGTTTGCCAACGCCATTGAGCGTAACCAAGACAAGCAGGCCCGCAACCAACTGAAAAAGCTGATTCAACCCTTCATTCTGCGGCGCACCAAGTCCCAGGTGCTGGACGAGTTGCCCGCCCGCACGGAGGTGACCCTTCAGGTCGAACTCAGCGCCCAAGAAATGGCGTTTTATGAGGCCCTGCGGCGAGATGCGATCGCCAAATTGGCCGACCCCACCGTCGAGTCGGGTACCAAACACCTACAGGTGCTAGCGGAGATCATGAAGCTGCGGCGGGCCTGCTGCAATACCCGCCTGGTCAAGGGCACCACCGCATTGCCCAGCGCTAAGCTCGAAGCCTTTGGCGAAATTCTAGAGGAGCTCTTGAGCAACCACCACAAGGCCCTGGTCTTTAGTCAATTTGTCGATCATCTCAGCATTCTGCGGGAGTTTCTCGACGGGCAAAACGTGTCGTACCAGTACCTCGACGGCAGCACCCCCGCCAAGGAGCGCAAACGGCGGGTCGATGCCTTCCAGGCGGGGGAGGGCGACGTGTTTTTGATCAGCCTCAAGGCGGGGGGCACCGGCCTCAACCTCACCGCCGCCGACTATGTGATTCACATGGACCCCTGGTGGAACCCAGCGGTGGAGGATCAGGCCAGCGATCGCGCCCACCGTATCGGCCAGCAACGCCCGGTCACCATCTACCGCCTGGTGGCCAAAAACACCATCGAAGAGAAGATCGTCGATCTGCACAAACAAAAGCGTGACCTGGCCGATGGCCTGCTCGAAGGAGCCGACATGAGCGGCAAGGTGTCCACCGAGCAACTGCTCCAGCTGATCAGCGCGGGCTGAGGAGTCCTGAGCCAGCAGCCCCCCTTGGATTGCTATGATCGGTCTAGGGCTGTTCTACCATTAACGCTGCTTGTAGCTGTGGCCTGACAAGATGCATTTCTTCGCATAGGTACGGTTACCTCGCCATACCAAACTCAAGTCTTGATCGACCGCAAGCGCTTCATCAGCGCTGGGCGACTGCTGTAGTCTGCTTTAAGCCGCTCAAAGCGCTGACTAAAGACAGGCAATTGCCCCTGATGCTCTGCCAAGTCCCGAAGGTCTCTGAGTAATTGTGTGGCTTCATCGTAGGCATAGGCCTGCTTCATCTGAATCAAATCCAACACCCGATCCCAGGTTTGGGGCGCTTTGGGGGCCAGGGCTTCCAGCTCTTTGATGCGTTGCTTTTTGGCGGCGACTTGCTCCTTTTTTTGGCGCTTGGTGGCCATGTCGTCTGTGATCGCCACCAGTTCCGAAAATCTCCGCTGCCCCTGCTCTGAAGATGGCGGCCCTGATAGCTGGGTTCCCGCCAGTTCCTTCAGGCGGTTGATCAACTGCAAATCAACGTGGGGCTCTCGCCGCACCAGTTTCAGCAAAAACGCTTGACGTTCTGCCTCGGTTAGCTTGGGTAGGCATTCTTCCAGCGGCGGGGCGGGGGGTGGCCGATGGCTAGAGCTAGCCGTTGCCGCTGCCGAGATCAGGTCAGGATCTAGCTCTACTAACTCCACAAAGGTATTCAGGGGCGGGGTCAACGTCCCTAGGTTGGGGGGAATCGGCGGCTCCAGCGGGTCTTCGTCCTCGCCGTACTCCACCAGGTTAGGGCACAATCGCAGCCAGGCCAGATACAGCAAACGCAGGTCACCCGACAGCAGGTCATCGCGCAGGGGCAACAACCGGGGCAGCCAACCTTCGCCCTCCACCCATCCCATCATCCCCCCTTCTTCTTGAATCTCAATGTTGAGAATCAGGTGTTGGCTGGTGGTAGAGACGGCGATCGCATCTTCAATCTCGTAGGGTGCAAACCACGAGCGATCCACCAACCCCTTCGGAAAGCGAAACATGAGTTGCCAGGTGCCCCAGTTGGCAAGGTAGACCATGGCATCGAAATACTTGGCCAATATGGCCTCTGGGTCGCCCCGAAAGTCGCCATAGTTGTAGACAAAGCTGGCTCGGTTGGGAGTAATGTGCGCCCGACTCGACAGCGCTTGTAGCGTCTCCTGTTCCTTGAGGGTCAAGGGGCGGTCAATCGCCTGGAATTCGTAGTACTGATATTCGCTCATTTGTACTTACACCATCTCTACCGAGGGAATGAAATACGTATATCTTGGTAACCTTTTAAGCTGACGAGTGAGAAGTCAAATTCCTTTGAAATGAGATCGACTACTTTATACTGGGCAGTCGTTTTCATCTTGAAGCTAGCGATCAAAAGAAATTGACCGTCTTCTTCTTTCATCTCCACAGCTATGCTATCCTGCTTGTTTGTTAATTGGGATGCCGCAAATCTCAAATCATCCAGGTCTTTTTCTGTGGGCAGTACAGAGGCTACAACCAGCACTTTCACGTTCATAGGGCAATTTTCTCAGGATTGATTACCTTCTAGGCGTGCCAGCGTTGTACTAGTACTCTGAGGCGTAGATCTCTCGACTATTCGTCGCGCAGGCATCGCGCTTTCAGCAAGCACGATGATAGTAGATCTATTTCTGCCTCAGAGTACTAGAACAAACTGCAACCCGTGAAGCGCAATATCAGGCAATTTTCTGGAGAGGGAGATTTTCCAGCTTACTCTGCAACGATCTACCTTAGAGGTTGCTTGAAAAGGGTTGTCCCAGGTATAGTTTACTGCCAAGAGACAGCAAAAGCGATGAATCTTAAAGACACTAGCCTACGGCCTAGGTATAACCTGAGACACTCTTTGGCTTTTCAAACAACCTCTTAATTGCC
>JAIXUR010000192.1 GCA_027483425.1 Cyanobacteriota bacterium
ATCGCCCGCTCCCAGGGGGCCACCATCGGTGGTAACCCGCTGGCTAGCCTGCTGATTGTGGTGCTGAGCATTGCCGCCTACGTGGGCGTGGGGTTTGTGTTGGGCACCCAACTGGCCCGCCGTACCGAAGATGTCAACTCTCTGATTGCCGCCTTTGGCATTCCCCTGATGATTTTGGGCGGCACCTTCTTGCCCGCTGACCTGTTCCCCGACTCGTTGCTGCGGCTGACCCAGGTCAACCCCATCTACCACATGATCGAAGCCCTCTCTGGGCTGGTGGTCGACGATGGCAAGCTTGGAGATGTCAGTGCCCACGTCAGGTTTTTGGGTATTTTTGCCGTCGCGATGGTGGCCGCTGGCTGGCTGGCCTACCGCCGCATGGTGCAGGTTGAGCGCCAGCTCTAGCAACGCGATAGAGTAAAACAACGGCGCTCCACCCTGGGCCGCTGCGGGTGCCGCTCTAGTTCAGCCTAATCAGTTCAGACTATTAGTCCAGAGTACCAGCCCAGAATAGCCCCTGCCCGTGAGTTCTCCCCTCCCCGTCTTAGTCATCGTTCACCAGCCCACCTCGACCCCAGGTCAGGTAGGGGACGTGTTGCAGGCCCTTGGCTTTCCCCTTGACCTACGCTGTCCCGCCCTCGATCAGCCGCTGCCCACCAGCCTCGATCGCCACAGCGCCGTCATTGTGTTTGGCGGCCCCATGAGTGCCAACGACGACCACCGGGGCTTTATTCGCCAAGAACTCGACTGGATCCCTACCGTGCTGGCGGCCGAGAAACCCTACCTGGGCATTTGCCTGGGGGCCCAGCTCCTAGCCCGCACCCTGGGGGCGGCGGTGGCCCCCCACCCCGCTGGCCAGCGAGAAATTGGCTACTACCCTATTTTGCCGATTGCAGGGCAGGGGCTGTTACCCGCTCCGCTGATGGTCTACCAGTGGCACCAGGAGGGGTTTGACCTGCCCCAGGGCAGTCAGCTGTTGGCCACGGGGGGGATATTTCCCCACCAGGCGTTTCGCTACGGGCGGCGGGCCTATGGGCTACAGTTTCATCCCGAAATCACGGCCATGATGATCAATCACTGGACGACCGAGGGCGCGGATCAACTCACCTGCCCTGGTGCCCAGGCGCGGGCCTATCATTTGAGTCAGCATCGCCTCTATAGCAGGGCCGTAGAGCAGTGGCTGCAGACATTTTTGGCCCAGTGGATTGGGGCCACCGCCACCCCAGCGGCGAGGAGGGGGCCCTATCATGCCCACCCGGCTCACCGTCGGCTGCCGGGGCCAGACCCCCATCAACGTCAGGGCCAGCACCAGGGACAAGCCATCAGGACTGCGACCGGTTAGTAGTACTGCAAGGGAGGAACCACGGGTGAAAATTGGGGTAATTGGCACCGGGTTAATGGGGGCATCCATGGCCCTCAGGTTGTTATCGGCGGGGCATCGGGTGTGGGTCTATAACCGCACCCCAGCCCGACTCAAGTCCTTGGAGCTGGCGGGGGCGATCGCCTGCCCTACCCCGCTGGCGTTGGTGGAGACGGTCGAGGCGGCACTCCTGATGGTGACCGATGGGGCGGCGGTGCGATCGCTCCTAGCGGCCATGGACACCCCCGATCGCCCCTCCCCCCTGGGCGATTGCGCCCTGATTCAGATGGGCACCATTGCCCCCACCGAAAGCCAAGACCTGGGCGCGATCGTGACCCAGGCTGGGGGAACCTACCTGGAGGCCCCGGTGCTGGGCAGTATTCCCGAAGCTAAAAACGGCAAGCTGATCATGATGGTGGGGGCTGAAGAGGCGGCGTACCTGCGCTGGCAGCCCCTGCTCGCCTGCCTGGGCAGCAGCCTCTACCACGTGGGGCCGGTGGGCAGTGCCGCCACCCTCAAGCTAGCGATGAACCAACTCATTGGCTCGCTCACCACTGCCTTTGCCCAAAGCCTGGGCTTGGTGCAGGCGACGGGCATAGATGTGGATACCTTTATGGCGGTGGTGCGCCAGAGCGCCCTCTATGCCCCCACCTTCGATAAAAAGCTGCACCGTATGCAAACCCGCCAGTTTGCCGACCCCAACTTTCCCACCAAGCACCTGCTGAAGGATATGGGCCTGTTTGTGGCGGCCGCTGAGGCGATGGGGCTCACCACCCTGCCCGCCGAGAGTGTCCGATGCCTGGTGGAGCAGGCGGTGGAGGCGGGGTTTGCCGACGACGACTACGCGGCTCTGTTTAACCTGGTTAGCCCGCTGCCTGAGTAACCTCTGGGCTCGATTCAGAGACTTGATTCAGGGGCTTGATTAGGGGGCTAGGTTACAACTTGTCTCTGTTTTTTAACTAAATATTAAGGGTTTCAACGTTCCATGAAGCCCAAGTAGAGAGCTGAGAGCGGATTTGGGCATTCTTTATGACACGCAAGGGTGATCAATACTGATCTGCCTCTTCCAGGCTCGTCACGCAACCCAGGGCGATCGCGGCCTATACAGCCGGGCGATCAAGCCCCCGTGACCGTTTACCCATGGGTGACAAAAGTTCGGTTAACCTGCCGTAAAATTCATGGTGCCACCGAGTCATCCTTGTGTAAAATCGTGGGCAATATCTACGCGCGCTAGCAGCCCTTAAGGAGGTGAGATTCTATGGTGGTGAGTACCCAACCCAATTTAATTCGGTTTTTGCAAGATGAACTGGCCATTTCAACGGCCTCCATTCAGGTTGCCCTGAAGCATAGCGAACAAGACCCTGGCCCTTTGCCGATGATTCTCTGGCAGTACGGTTTAGTGACCCTGGAGCAATTAGAGCAAATCTATGACTGGATGGAAGTGGCCTAGGCCAAAGGCACCCCTGCCTGAACTCGAATGTCTGAACGTAAATCAGAGGCGTAGCATCGGCTGCGCCTCTCGTTTTTTGGGATGTTTCTAGAACTACTCAAACACCACTACTCAAACACCAGGGGCCAGAGGTCAGCCACGGCCATCTCCCATCCCGGCAGCAGGTCGGGCACCGTGAGCGTGTCACCATCGCCTAGCAGAGTAGCGTCAGTCCCAACCCGATACACCTCCACTCGGCGCAGTTCTGGGTTGATGAGTAGGCCCACTTGGGTACCCAGGGCCAGAAAGTCTTGGATTTTGCTCCGCAACTTAGGCAGGCTATCGGTGGGAGATTTCACTTCTACTACCAGATCCGGGGCCAGTTCGGCAAAAGCACGGGGACTGCGCCGCAACCGCTCAGCCCTAACAAAAGAAACATCGGGGGCACGGGTATCGGCGTTGGGCAGCACAAAGCCTGCGCTGGAGCCGGTGACCCGTCCGAGTTGACGAGGACGCACCCAATTTCGAAGCTGGGCGGCTAGTTCGATCGAAACTTCATCCGCTTCGTACCCAGAAGGGCTCATGACAGTGACCTCACCATCCACCAATTCCATGCGATAGTCAGGATGTTCAGCTTGTAGCTTCTCTAGCTCGTGAACCGTTAGCGTCATGGGGTTAACCCTCAAAGCAGCGGTAGTTCTTTTATCATAACCATCAATCGAGATGCTCTAAAGCGTCTCGGATTGCCAGGGCCGTGGCGGGGGCGAGGAGAACGCCGTTGCGGTAGTGGCCGGTGGCCAGCCAGAGGTTGCGGTAGCCTGCCAAGGGCTGGATCACGGGGGCCGCCTGGCCCTGGGGGCGGGGGCGAAGGCCAAACCATTGGTGGGTAATGTCTCCGATGGCTAGGGCTGGGCAGTAGGCCACGGCACCGGCCAGCACCTCGGCCAACCGTTCGGTATTGGGCAGCATAGCCATGGCATCCTCTGGAGCCATTTCAGGGGGAAATTCTACCGTGGCCCCCACCCAGTAATCGCCGCCCCCCAGAGGAACCAGGTGAATGTCGTGGCCGTTGACCACGGGCTGAAAGTCGGGCCGCCCCAGAGGGGAGGCCACCCGCAGGCGTAGGGCCTGGCCGAGCACTGGGGCAACTGCCATGGGCTGGTGGAGGGTTTGGGTCAGGGGTAGGGTGCCTAGTCCCGCCGCTATTACCCCGGTATCCGTGGGATAGGTTTGGCTCGGGGTAGAGACGGCGGTGCAATCCCCCGTGGCGGTCAGCTCAAACCCCGTCACCGGCTGGCCCAGGTGAAACTCGACCCTGTTGGCCGTGGCTCCGGCGACGAGGGCGTGGGTTAAGGCTGTGGGGTTGACCTGGAACTCTTGGGGCGAATAGATGCCAGCGGCCAGGCCGACGGTGCTCAGGTGGGGGCAGCGATCGCCCACCCGTTCCGGTTCCCAAATCTCTAGCCCATAGCCCTGACGCTGGCGGATGTCCTGGAGCGATCGCCACCGAGGCTCTTCCTCTGGGTCAAAGCAGAGGCTGAGAATACCGTGGGTATTGCGCTGAATGGCCTGCCCCGTGAGGGCCTCTAGCTCAGGAATGAGGCTCTGATAGCGGTGCAGACTGCGCTCTCGCAGTTGCCAGTTGCGCCC
>JAIXUR010000542.1 GCA_027483425.1 Cyanobacteriota bacterium
GCTTCTTGGCCGTAGCGGTAGCGGGTGATGTCTTGGCGCACCTGATTTTGGGTCGCAGTGGCCTGCTCTTCGCGCAGTTTAAGCACCTCAGGGGAGGTGGGCTGGGTGTAGGGAGCAGGCTCTAGTTCAGCGGCCCGCAGCGCTAACCCCCCCAGCAAAACCGGAATGCCGTAGAAGAAGCCGACCAGATTGAGGGTGGAATTATCTTGGAAATAGGCAATAAAGCCCATCACAGTGAGCACTCCACCCACGGCCAACAGCACCAGACTCAGGTTAATTCGCCCCAACTTAATTCGCCCCAGCATACGGCCCTCGGTGGAAAGATTACTTCTGACTATCATGCCGTTTTGTGGCGGAGAAGGGTAGGAGAGGGGTGAGTAGGGGCAGACCTGAGTGTCTGCCCCGTCTTGGGTGGGTGGGGCAGGGTGGCTAAAATCTGGGGTTCTTCGTAGGCCTATGCGCGCCCGGCCGGTGCGCTGGGCGGTAAAGTTGTTTATGCTGTCGAAGGAAACGCTAGACGGGGGACGCCATGGAACTGACCAAAATTCGCGATCGCATCACCACGATTCGGGCCAAGCGGGAAGCGCTAATTCAACTGCTAGAGCAGCCTGACCTGGGCACCCTGCGCATTGATGTGAACCAGGCGATCGAAGAAATGGACGATTTGCTGGAAGAATTTGACCGTACCTTCCCGGTGGGATGACCCGGTGGGATGATAGGTTGAGATTTGGATTGCAATAGTCCTCTCGTTACTCCCCTCCCTCAACCTGCTATGGCCACCAGCTACACCGTCGAAGTTCGCCACCAGGGCACCACCCAGACCATTACCGTCCCGGAGGATCAGACTATTTTAGAGGCCGCCCAGGCGGCTGGGCTCGACCTGCCCACCTCCTGTGGGGCGGGGGTCTGTACCACCTGCGCGGCCCTGGTGCTGGAGGGCGAGGTCGAGCAGAGCGAGGGCATGGGAGTAAGTGCTGAGCTGCAGGCCGAGGGGTACGCGCTGCTGTGCGTGGCCTACCCCCGCTCCGATATCAAGCTGGAGACCGAGAAGGAAGATATCGTATATAAAAAGCAGTTTGGTCAAGGATAAGCCTCCCCTACCGCAACCGTAGGGTGGGCACGGCCCACCATTCAAGGAACCCGTGGGATCGGCACCACACCCTCCAACGAGAAGAATTATTCTTTCGAGGCCGACCAATGGCGCTTGCCACCCACTTCATCACCCTAGAGATCAGCCTGGCAGCCGCCAGCGGCAATCTGGTCAACGCGATCGAAGCGGCCCTGGCCGAGCAGGGCGATCCCCTGCGCTGGGCCATTACCCAGGTCAATGCCGCCACCCAAATGGCCACCGTAGAAGCGGTGGTGACCACCCTGTCCTAGGCTTAACTAACCTCTATGTCCCCCGCTGCCCTTGGTCGTCGTCCCTATACTGCGGTGCTGGTGGTGCCTACGGGCATCGGTGCCGCGGTGGGGGGCTATGCGGGAGATGCCCTGCCGGTGGCCCGGGCGATCGCTTCGGTGGTCGACACCCTAATTACCCACCCCAATGTGATGAACGGGGCCCAGCTCTACTGGCCCCTGCCCAATGCCTGCTACGTGGAGGGCTATGGCCTTGACCAGTTTGCAGCGGGCCGCTGGGGCCTGCGCCCGGTGCACCGCAACCGCATTGGACTGGTGCTCGATGCGGCCATTGAGGTCGATCTGCGCTGGCGGCACCTGCAAGCGGCGGATGCGGCTCGGGCCACCCTGGGGCTAGATTTAACCGATTATGTGGTCACCGATGCCCCCCTGGGGGTAGAGCTCCGCACGGCGGCCTCGGGGGCGACCTGGGGCACGATTCAGCGGCCCGATAGTTTGCTGCGGGCGGCGGAGCGGGCGATCGCCGCCGGGGCCGACGCCATTGCCGTCGTGGCCCGCTTTCCCGACGACATCGATACCGATGCCCTCCAGGACTACCGTCAGGGCCAGGGGGTAGACCCCCTGGCGGGGGCCGAAGCGGTGATTAGTCACTTAATTGTGCGGACATTGCGGGTGCCCTGCGCCCATGCTCCGGCCCTCAGCCCCCTGCCCCTAGATGCCAGCATTTCACCCAAATCTGCCGCCGAAGAGCTGGGCTACACGTTTTTACCCTGTGTCCTGGCGGGGTTAAGCCGGGCCCCGCAATTTGTGGTTGGCCCTGCCCTGGGTTCTGCTCTAGATTCCCCCTGGAGCCAAGCTGGGGGTACCCTGTGGGCTGACCAGGTGGATGCCATTGTGGTACCGGCCAGCGCCTGCGGGGGCAGTGCGCTGTTGAGCCTGGGACCGCAGACCCTGGCGATCGCCGTCGAAGCCAACACCACCACCCTGGCCGTCGGTCCAGAATCCCTCGGCGTGCCAGCGGTGCGGGTGGCCTCCTACCTGGAGGCGATCGGACTGCTGGCGGCTCACCGAGCCGGTATTCATCCCCAGGCGCTGACCGCCCAAATGCCCCACCTTAAAGAGCTACGGCAAGAGCTGCGGCCAGGGCCACCGGCCGCCGAGAGTCTTCCCTTGGGCAGATAGAAACCTCTCCTGGGCTTTCTACAATATAGCCGGAGAGGGCTAAGCGCATGCCATCATTCGGGTCTAGCTAGACTTTGCCCCCGCTGTTGTCCCAGGAGCACAGAATGAAAACGCGGACTGTCAATGTTCTATTGGTCGAAGACGACGAAGTAGATGCCATGAATGTTCAGCGGGCATTTAAGCGCAACCAGATTGAGAATCCCCTGTACATTGCCCACAACGGCTTAGATGCCCTGGCCATGTTGCGCGGTAATGACCCCGCTTCCCCAGCGATTCCGGGTAACCGGCGGCTGGTGCTTCTAGATATCAATATGCCCCAGATGAATGGGCTAGAGTTTCTCCAGGAACTCCGCCAGGATGAGACGCTCAAGTCTATCCCCGTGGTCATGCTAACCACCTCAGATGCTGACCAGGATCGACTAGAGGCCTATCGCTTGAACGTGGCCGGCTACATTATCAAGCCCATGACCTTTGATCTGTTCACCCAGATCATGGTTGCCCTAAACCAATACTGGGCGCTGTGTGAGATTCCCTAAGCGGCCTAAGGGGCACCACCGCAGGCCATATAGAAGCAGGGATTGAAGGGAATGATGAACACGCTAGACATTTTGTTGGTGGACGACGATAGGGTCGATCGGATGGCCATTTGTCGGGCCTTAGATCGGGCCGACTTAGCCGTGCGGGTGACGGAGGTCACCAGTGCTGGGGAGGCGATCGCCCACCTCAATACCCACCCCTGCGACTGCGTTTTTCTGGACTATCGCCTGCCGGAGCAAGATGGGCTATCCCTGATTCGTCAGTGGCGGGCCGAGGGCGTGACCATTCCACTGGTGGTGTTAACGGGCCAGGGCGATGAGCAGATCGCCGTTGATCTGATGAAGGCCGGGGCCAGCGACTACCTGGTGAAAACGCGGGTATCGCCCAATCGCCTGGCCCTACTGTTGCGCAACGCCCTGCGGGTATACGAGGCTGAACAGCGGGAGGCCAAGGCCCTCGCCCAGCTCCAGCAGACCAATGTGCTGCTGACCCGGCAGAATGAAGAACTGGAGCGTCAGCGCCGCTACATCGAAGACCAAAATCTGAAGCTGCTTGAGGCCTATCGGGTCAAGTCTGAATTTTTGGCCACGATGTCCCACGAGTTGCGCACGCCCCTCAACGCGATTTTGGGGTTCTCGCAAATTCTGGACAACCAGACCAAGGGAGCGCTGAACGACCGTCAGGCAGAAATGGTGACGCGCATTTTTACCAACGGCAAAAATCTGCTTAACCTGGTCAACGATATCCTCGATCTGTCGAAGCTGGAGGCCCAGCGCCTCACCCTCACCCCCGCTCCGGTCAACCTCCATCGGCTAGTCCAGGCTACCCTGTCGGATCTGCGATCGCTGGCCGACGCCAAGACCCTCACCCTAGGCAGCGATCTGGAGCTAGACAATGCGGTGGTGACCACCGACGAGCACCGCTTCCGCCAGGTATTGACCAATCTGGTCTCCAATGCGATCAAATTTACCGATCGCGGCCAGGTACTGGTGACCCTCACCGACACCCCGCTGGATCAGGTCAGGCTCACCGTTGCCGATACCGGCATTGGCATTGCCGAGGAGCATCTGCCCCACATTTTTGAAGCCTTTCGCCAGGTGGATCAAACCATCCGTCGCCATCGCCCTGGCACGGGGCTAGGGCTGGCCATTGTGCAATCCCTGGTGACCATTATGGGCGGCACCATTGCCGTCAACAGTCAGCTCGGACTGGGCACAACGGTGACGGTCACCCTACCCCGAAAAATTCCCTCGCCGCCGTCGGTAGACAAGTTGGGATTGCTGGTGCGGTAGCCGGAGCTAGGGCAGAACCTGTTTACCCTGGGAATTAGGCGGCCGTTTTAGGTGGCAACGTGGGAAAATGGGAATCGCATTTTTGGAAATTGCCTGTGAAAGCTCTTGTGGTCGGCAGTGGTGGCCGTGAACATACCTTGGCCTGGTCGCTGCTGCGATCGCCCAAAATTACCGAGGTGGTTTGCGTGCCGGGCAACGGCGGCACCGCCACCCTGCCCCACTGCCGCAATCTGGCCATGAACCCCGGCGACTTTGAGGGCATTGCCCGGTTTGCCCTGGTCAATAACCTGGAGCTGGTGGTGGTTGGCCCCGAGCAGCCCCTGGCCGACGGCATTACCGATTATCTGCAAGGGCAGGGGCTGAAGGTGTTTGGCCCCTGCCAGGCGGGCGCACAGATCGAGGCCAGCAAGGCCTGGGCCAAGGCGCTGATGGTTGAAGCGGGCATTCCCACCGCCAAGGCTGAGGTGTTTACCGACGAAGCCGCCGCCCTGGCTTACCTGAATCAGGAGGGAGCTCCCCTTGTGATCAAGGCCGACGGCCTGGCGGCGGGCAAGGGGGTGACCGTGGCCCACACCCTGGGGGAAGCCACCCAGGCCATTACCGACATCTTTAGCGGCAAGTTTGGCGCAGCGGGCCGTCAGGTGGTGATCGAAGCCTTCATGACCGGCCAGGAAGCCTCGGTGCTGGCGGTGACCGATGGGAAAACCATTCGCCCCCTGGTGCCCGCCCAAGACCACAAGGCCATTGGCGAGGGCGATACCGGCCCCAATACTGGCGGCATGGGGGCCTACGCGCCCACGCCCGTGGTGACCCCTGAGATCCTCGAGCGGGTGCAGCGGCTGGTGTTGGAACCGGCGATCGCCACCCTGCGCCGTCGCGGCATCGACTATCGCGGCATTCTCTACGCCGGGCTGATGATTACCCCGGCGGGCGAACCTCAGGTGGTTGAGTTTAACTGCCGCTTTGGCGACCCCGAAACCCAGGCGGTACTGCCCCTGTTGGAGACCCCCCTGGAGGAGGTGATGCTGGCCTGCATTGAGGGGCGATTAGAGACCCTCGATCTGCAATGGCAGACCGGGGCGGCAGCCTGCGTGGTGGTAGCTGCTGAGGGCTACCCCGACAGCTACCCCAAGGGTATGGACATTACGGGGTTTGAGGAAGCCGCTGCTACCGGGGCGCTGGTGTTCCACGGCGGTACGCGCCGCCAGGGCGATCGCATTCTCGCCGACGGGGGGCGGGTGCTGGGGGTGACCGGCCTCGGAGATAGCTTTGAGGGCGCGATCGCCAATGCCTACGCGGCGATCGATAAAATCCGCTTTGAGGGCATGTATTATCGCCGCGACATCGGCTATCGGGTAATGGGTAGCTAGGGGCCGGACATGTGTTATGACCCAGAATAATGGCCGCTAGTGGGTCAATATAGTTTGGAACAATCTAGCCAGCCGCCAGCTCCTCGAAGGATGGCTAGGGACCCGACCTGGAGGATCAGCAAAATGCTTCAAACGCCACCATCCCAACCAGATCTTGATCAACGCCTAAGATTGACCCCGGCGGCGATCGCCCAGTTCTGCGAAAAATGGCAAATCGTTGAGCTTTCCCTCTTTGGCTCCATCCTGCGCGACGACTTTCGCCCCACTGGCAATAACCCTAGCGATGTTGACGTTCTCTATGTCAGCACCCCCGAAGCCCGCTATGGCTTCAAATTCTTTGATATGCAATCCGAACTAGAGCAACTGCTCAACCGCAAAGTAGACCTGATTAGCAAACGAGGTATCGAAGCCAGCCGTAACCCCCTTCGTCGCAAAGCCATCCTTGAAGCCGCCCAGGTGATCTATGGTGTAGGAATGGATAGGGAGAAAAGGTTATGAGAATTGACCGCATCGAGATCCGCAACTTCAAAAAGTTTTCGGACTTCGCCCTCGATCTCCATCCCCAGTTCACCCTATTGGTGGGCGATAACGGCACGGGAAAAACCTCCTTGCTAGATGCTTTGGCCATTGCTGCTGGCGTGTGGCTCGTCAACGCTCCTGATACCACCCTATCCAACAGCAAGCGAAACATCCTCACCAGCGAAATTCACCTAGAGGCCATTAAAGATACTACTCAATTTATCGAATGTAAACCCGTTCAAATTAAAGCGATAGGAAATATTGGTGATCAATCCGTTGAATGGTTGCGGCAAATTAAAGAACATGGCTCCCGCACCTCCAACGCCGAAGCTAAAACAGCCCTAGAGTTGATTGGCGATCTGTATCGACGCGGTCAAGCAGGGGAAGAGCTTTGGTTTCCCATTGTGGCATACTACGGTGCAGGGCGAGCTTGGCTTCCCTCCAACAAAACTGACCCTAAAGCTCAACCTGGAAAAGGTGTTTCTCGTCGCTGGCACGCCTTTTACGACTGCTTTGAAGAACGCATTCGGATCGCTGATCTACAAACCTGGTTTCAGCGGGAAGCCTTGGCTGCCCTTAACCAGCAAGGCGTCATGCGACAGAGTTTTCAGGTTGTCAAGCATGCCATTTTGCGCTGCATTCCTGGTGGCGACGATCTGCGGTTTGATGGTTTTCGCTCTGAAATTGTTGTCTCCATTGATCATCAATCTATTCCCTTTGGCAACCTCAGCGCCGGGCAAAAGATGATGGTAGCCTTGATTGCAGATATTGCTATCAAAGTTGTTACCCAAAATGCA
>JAIXUR010000592.1 GCA_027483425.1 Cyanobacteriota bacterium
ATAGCTAGCGCTACCGATAATTGAAACAGATGAAGGCTATTCATTTCTGCACTTAAAAATTGGCCTCTTGCCTGTGGCCATTAGTGCCAATAGGGGGTGTGAATTTTAGCTTTAATTATAGTTTCGGTTACTCAGGCTGAGAGGTTATTTGAAAAGGGTTGTCCCAGGTATAGTTTGTCGCCAAGGGACAGCAAAAATGCTGAGGCTTGGAGGGCATTAGCCTAGGATCTAGGTATAATCCGAGACGCTCTTAGGCTTTTCAAGCAACCTCTTAGTCTAAACTCCAGTATAAAAGCTAGGTTTTCTTCTGTGGAAGTGGTAAAATTTAATCTGATGAATTTTAATCAATAGACCCCAGTATCTTTGGCTAGAGAGTCAGAAGTTTTTCCAGAATCCGGAGATCGAAGAAGGCTAAATCATTCTACCTTAGGTGCTTGAGTTGTTTCTGTATCTGTTAGTAGCCCGAAGCCTGAGACTCTCATGAAGTCTTACTTTCTCAGAGGGCTTCCCAGCTTTCAGTCGAGGCAATTTTTAATATTTATGTCTTTTTTAGATCTACGGCTTAGGCATTTCTGGAAAATAGCTTCCCCGATGGTGGGCAGTGCCCACCCTAGAGTGACTATAGTCACTAAATTAAAACTGGGATCTTCTTCCCTAGGAGTCTCTTTAGTATTCTTAGTAACTGATGCTTAGTAGGCACCTCTGCCGATCCTTAACATTGCTGGACGTCGTAACCTATGGCCACCCCCAGAACGCAAACTCCACCCAAACTCCGAGCCAGTGCCTTGCCCACCGCGAAAGATACAGCGGGTGAGGCCTTGACTAAGGGCGATCGCCGCTACAAGACCCTAGAGATGACCCTGAAGCGCAATCAGTACAGTCAGGATGCGCTGATTGAGGTGCTCCACAAGGCCCAGGAAACCTTTGGCTATCTCGACGAAGACGTACTGACCTACATCGCTCGGGGGTTGAAGCTGCCCCTGAGCCGGGTGTACGGCGTGGCCACCTTCTACCACCTGTTTTCGCTCAAGCCCGCCGGGGCGCACACCTGTATCGTGTGCCTGGGCACAGCCTGCTATGTCAAAGGCAGCGGCAAGATCTTAGAAGCCCTAGAGCAAGAGCTGAGCATCACCGTGGGCAACACCAGTGCCGATGGCCAGGTCTCGCTGATGGCGGCCCGCTGCGTTGGGGCCTGTGGCATTGCCCCGGTGGCGGTGTTTGATGGCACTGTGGCGGGCAAGGTTGAGCCCGCCGCCGCCCTATCGCGGATTCAGGAATGGGAAGCCGAGGACTAAACCATGGATGACTTAGCCAATCTCATTGACGTTGCCAAGACGGAGCGATCGCGGCAAAAGCGCTTGCGGGTCCATTGCTGTACCTCCACCGGGTGTCGGGCGGCCAGTTCTGAAGCGGTGCTGACGTCGCTGCAAGACACCATTAAAACAGAAGGGTTAGAGGACGAGGTGGAGGCGATCGGGGTGGGCTGCATGGGCTTTTGCGGGCGCGGGCCTTTGGTCGAGATTGAACCCTCGGCATGGCTAGATCCGGCCTTCCAGGGCGATAAACCGCTGGAGAACGAACAGCTCTACGAAGAGGTGAAGCCAGAGCAGGCGGCCAGCATTATCACCGCCCTCAAGGGGGGCACCGCCACGGCGGTGAAGGGCAACCCGCAGCACCCCTTCTTTGCCCGCCAAATGAAGATAGTGCGCGAATTCAGTGGCCGCATCGACCCGGAGCGCATTGAAGAATACATCGCCGTGGGGGGCTACCGCTCCCTCTATAAAGCGGTGTATGAGATGACTCCAGCGGAGGTCGTGGACGAAATTACCCGCAGTGGCCTGCGCGGGCGCGGTGGCGGCGGCTACCCAACTGGGCTGAAGTGGGCCACGGTGGCCAAAATGACCGGCGATCAAAAGTACGTCATCTGCAACGGCGATGAGGGCGATCCCGGTGCCTTTATGGATCGCAGCGTGCTGGAGAGCGACCCGCACCTGGTACTAGAGGGCATGGCGATCGCAGGCTACGCCGTCGGGGCCAACCACGGCTTCATCTACGTGCGGGCCGAATATCCCCTCGCCATTCAGCGGCTGCAAAAGGCGATTCAACAGGCCAAGAAGTATGGGCTGCTGGGCTCCCAGATCTTCGACTCAATGTTCGATTTCAAGGTCGACATTCGCATTGGGGCAGGGGCCTTTGTCTGCGGCGAAGAAACCGCCTTGATCCAGTCCATTGAGGGGGGGCGCGGCAACCCGCAACCCCGGCCCCCCTACCCCGCCCAGTCTGGCCTGTGGGATTGCCCCACGCTGATCAACAACGTCGAAACCTTTGGCAACATTGCCCCCATCATTCACCGGGGGGGCGACTGGTACGCGGGCATCGGCACCGAGAAAAGCAAGGGCACTAAGATCTTTGCCCTGACGGGCAAAATCCGCAACAACGGGCTGATCGAGGTGCCCATGGGCATTACCCTGCGCGATATCGTGGAGGACATGGGCGGCGGCGTGCCCGAGGGTGACATCAAGGCCGTGCAGACCGGCGGCCCCTCTGGCGGCTGTATTCCCGTGTCGCTGTTAGATACCCCCGTGGATTACGACTCGCTGGTAGCAATCGGCTCCATGATGGGCTCGGGCGGCATGGTGGTGATGGATGACACCACCAATATGGTCGAGGTCGCCAAGTTTTACATGGAGTTTTGCAAAGAAGAAAGCTGCGGCAAGTGTATTCCCTGCCGGGCGGGCACGGTGCAGCTCTACGATATGCTGACCCACCTCTTGAGTCAGCAGGCAACGGAGGATGACCTGATCAAGCTGGAGGAACTCTGCCGCATGGTGAAGGAAACCAGCCTCTGCGGCCTGGGCATGAGCGCGCCGAACCCGGTGCTGAGTACGCTGCGGTACTTCCATGACGAGTACGAGGCGTTGCTGAAGACTCCGGCCTTTAGTAGCTCTTAGACCCTGGAGTGCGTCATCGCCCGGCGTGACGCACCGAAGTGAGCTTCTAGGAGGCATTGAATCAATGGTGGGCGGTGCCCACCCTACGGCTAGACGGATTTACTAATGGAGTGGCAGGAGCGATGGCGCAGGTGGCCCCTCATCCCCGTCCCCTCCTAGGAGGGGTGCCCGAAGGGCGGGGTGGGTCTACGGGTACGCTGACCCACCCCTGCCCCTCCCAGGAGGGGATGTTCCGAAGACAAATTTCACAGACAAGGGTGATCGTGAGGTATAGACATGTCGGTCAAGACACTCAAAATTGATGGCAAAGACATCGCCATTGAGTCGGGGACAACGGTGCTGCAAGCCGCGAAGGAAAATGGCGTTGCTATTCCTACCCTCTGCCATCTCGACGGCGTTTCAGATGTGGGGGCCTGCCGCCTCTGTCTGGTTGAAGTCGCAGGCTCGAACAAGCTGCTGCCCGCCTGTGTCACCGAGGTGGCCGAGGGCATGGACATTCAAACCAACACGCCCAAGCTTCAGCAGTACCGCAAGATGACGGTAGAGCTATTGTTCGCTGAGGGTAACCATGTGTGCGCGGTGTGCGTCGCCAACGGCAACTGCGAACTGCAAGACATGGCGGTGCTGGTGGGCATGGACCACTCCCGGTTCCCGTACCAGTTCCCCGATCGCCCTGTGGATGTCTCCCATGAGCAGTTTGGCATTGACCACAACCGCTGCATTCTGTGCACCCGCTGTGTGCGGGTCTGCGACGAAATCGAGGGGGCCCACGTGTGGGATGTGGCCCAGCGGGGCGAAAACTGCTTTATTGTGTCGGGGTTGAATCAGCCCTGGGGCGAGGTCGATGCCTGTACCTCCTGCGGCAAGTGCGTGGATGCCTGCCCAACGGGGGCGATCTTCCGCAAGGGCAGCACCACGGGCGAGAAGGAGCGCGATCGCGCCAAGCTGGAATTTTTAGTCACCGCGCGGGAGCAGCACCAATGGACAAGATAAGGTTTGCCACGGTTTGGTTGGCGGGGTGTTCGGGCTGCCATATGTCCTTTCTCGATTTGGACGAATGGCTGATCGAGCTGGCCCAGCAGGTGGATGTGGTGTTTAGCCCGGTGGGCTCAGATATCAAGGTGTATCCCGAGCATGTGGATGTGTGCCTGGTGGAGGGCGGCGTCGCCAATCAGGACAACCTGGAGCTGCTGTTGCAGGTGCGCCGCCAGACCAAGCTGCTGATTTCCTTTGGTGACTGTGCGGTGACCGCCAACGTACCCGCCATGCGCAACATGCTGGATGGGGCCGAAGCGGTGCTCAAGCGCACCTACCTGGAGCTGGCGGACTATACCCCCCAACTGCCCCACGAGCCGGGGATTGTGCCAGAGCTCTTAGACCAGGTGGTACCCGTGCATCAGGTGGTGCCGGTGGATATCTACATGCCCGGCTGCCCGCCCCCCGCCGATCGCATTCGGGCCACCCTAGAGCCGCTGCTGCGGGGAGAAATGCCCGTGATGGAAGGCCGCGACATGATCAAGTTTGGCTAGAGAGTAACCCACCATGACCAGAACCGTTGTCATCGATCCCGTCACCCGCATTGAGGGTCACGCCAAAATCTCGATCTACCTCGACGATGGGGGCGAGGTGTCTGACGCCCGCTTTCATGTGGTGGAGTATCGGGGGTTTGAGAAATTCTGCGAAGGCCGCCCCTTTACAGAAATGGCGGGCATTACCGCTCGCATTTGCGGCATCTGCCCGGTGAGCCACCTGCTGGCGGCGGCCAAAACGGGTGACAAAATTTTAGCCGTCAAAATTCCCCCGGCGGCGGATAAGCTGCGGCGGATGATGAACCTGGCCCAGCTGACCCAGTCCCATGCGCTGTCCTTCTTTCACCTCAGCAGCCCCGACTTTTTACTGGGCTGGGATAGCGACCCCGCCACCCGCAACGTGTTTGGTCTGATTGCCGCCAACCCTGACCTGGCCCGAGCGGGCATTCGGCTACGGCAGTTTGGCCAAACGGTACTTGAGAAACTGGGAGGGCGCAAAATCCATGCCGCCTGGACGGTGCCCGGTGGGGTGCGATCGCCCCTCTCCGAGGAAGATCGCCAGTGGATTGTGGATCGTCTCCCGGAGGCCTTCGACACCCTGAGTCTGGCCCTGGGGCTGTTTAAGGGCATGCTGGACGACCAGCTCAAGGCCGAAATCGGCATTTTTGGCGAGTTCCCTACCCTTTACATGGGTCTGGTCGGGCCGCATGGCGAGTGGGAGCACTACGACGGCAAGCTGCGGTTCACCGATAGCCAGGGCACGATCGTCGCCGACGGTCTGAGCGAGGATGACTACCATCAGTTTCTCGGCGAAGCGGTGGAACCCTGGTCGTACCTAAAATTCCCCTACTACCGCCCCCTGGGCTACCCGGCGGGGATCTACCGGGTGGGGCCGCTGGCTCGGTTGAATGTCTGTAGCCACATTGACACCGAGGCGGCCAATCGCGAGCTGCAGGAATTGCGCGATCGCGCCGGGGGCGTTCCCACCTCGTCGTTTCTGTACCACTACGCCCGTCTGATCGAGATTCTCGCCTGTCTCGAAAAAATTCAGGAATTGGTGGACGACCCCGATGTGTTGTCCGACCGCTGCCGCGCCCACGCGGGGGTGAATCAGCTCAATGCCGTGGGGGTCAGCGAAGCCCCCAGGGGAACGCTGTTTCACCATTACCAGGTGGATGAAAACGGACTGCTCGAAAAGGTGAATTTGATCATTGCCACCGGGCAAAACAACCTGGCCATGAACAAGACCGTGGCCCAGATCGCCAAACACTACATCCACGGGTCTGACATTCCCGAGGGCTTGCTCAACCGGGTAGAGGCGGGCATTCGCTGCTACGACCCCTGCCTCTCATGCTCGACCCACGCGGCGGGGCAAATGCCCCTGCACCTGGAACTGGTGGCGGCGGATGGGCGGTTGCTGGATGAGGTGTACCGATGAAAACCCTGGTGATTGGCTACGGCAACGAGCTGCGGGGCGATGATGCCGTCGGTCCCCGCGCCGCCGAGCAGGTGGAGGGGTGGGATCTGCCGGGGGTAACCTCCCTGGCGGTGCATCAGCTCACCCCCGAGCTGGCCGCCGCGATCGCTGAAGCCGAGGTGGTCTGGTTCATTGATGCCTCTGTCGAGGGGCCAGGTCGGGTTGAATCGGTAACCCCCGCAGAACCCAGCCGCAGTCTCGACCATCTCTGGAGCCCTGGGGTGCTGCTCTACCTGGCCAAGGCCCTCTATGGGGCAGAGCCCCCTGCCTACCACCTGCTGATTCCGGCGGTAGCGTTTGGGTATGGGGAGGGTTTGTCTGCGATCGCCCGCGATGGCCTGGCGGACGGTCTAGAAACCCTGAAAGGCCGTTTGCTAGAAACCCCGATGCAGCCCATAAACCCCGTAGGGGCAAATGGCCATTTGCCCCTACAAGGACAGGAGG